>CAMAVF010000021.1 GCA_945861445.1 Planctomicrobium piriforme
CCCGTCCCGGGCGAGATCAAGTTGACCATCTTCAAACCTTCGCGTTCCATGGCGTTCCCCATCAGCACATGCGCGTCGAAGAAGATGTCTTTTTCACCCATGCAGGCGATGGCGGGGACGACTCCCGCGTTCGCCGCATAATCAATCGAATCGAGCATGTGCAGGCCCAGTTCCTGCTGGTCGGGAAGGGGGCCGATTTTCACGAAATTGGGCAGCGGCGTCAACGAAAACTGGTGCGTATCGACATAGCCACAATAGGGCCCCAGGGCGACGAAGCGGTCTGGATGTTTCAGTCCCAGGTGCCAGGTGCCAGAAGCCCCCATCGACATGCCGCGCAGCACGATCCGGTCGCGATCAATCTTGTAGCGGCGGCAGACATCTTCGATCGCTTCGAAGACATCCGCTTCACCTGCCCAGCGGTAGCAATTCTCGACGCGCCCCAGCGGATGGAGTTCGATAAACGGCTGATCGGGCGCCATCGCTTCTGTGGAATCACCCGCATCGAAGCGGGCGATGAACCGCACTTCACTCATCCCCACAGGCCGTGTGCTGCCGTGCAGGACCACATCCAGCCGGATCGGTTTGGCCGCATCGTAGTTTTTCGGGACGATCAACCCATAAGGTTGCACCGAGCCGTCGACCGCCGAAACATAGGCGAGCGCCAGCTTTCCCTGTCGACTCAACCAGGCCGGTTTCTGACTGGCAATCGCGGCGACTCGTTCCTGCCCGCGGGCCAGCGATTTCTCCAGGAGAGTAATGTCGGCAGGAGTGAAATCGCGATCGTAGCGCAGGGCCCATTCCACACCCTTCGCATACACGGCAGCATCGGCGGTCAGTTGTGCCGGTTGGGCTTGAATCGACTTGAGTGCTGCCTGCAGCGTATTCCATCCCGCGTCGAGCTGTTGCCGTTGCTCGGGGCTCAGCGGTTTCGCCGCGGGGGTCTGAGCAGGGGTGACCTGGACGGTTCCCAGGACCAAACAGGCCGTGGCAATTGCCCAGCCAGTGCTGACATTGAGTCGAAACATGAGGCCCTCTGCAAAGACGATGAATCTGGCGATCCCGGCTTCTCAGAGTGTGGACGTCGTGCGTTCAATTTGCAACAGCAGGTGATTCTAAGTCAGAGCGCGCAAGCCTGCCGCGAACGCTCGAATGCTACCCACTGATCCATCACGGCTGATTAATAATCGGCAGCAACGTAGGGGGTGGCGGCGGTTCGGGCAACGTGGGGTTCACCAGTCCCTGCAGGCCGTCGGAATCTTGTGGTGAGCCCTCAACATAGATCTCATTCAGTTCGGTGTTGTCGACACTTTGACGCAGCACAAGATAGATAATCGCCATCGAAGACCAGAAGAGGCTGTAAGCGAACCCGCGGATGACGACAGTAATGGCACTCTGCCAGAAACCATCGGGCAGTACTTGTGGAAGGTTTTGGACGCTCCAGTGATTGGCGCCCCAGGCCAGGCTCGTCATTGCCAGGTATTCTCCGTAGCGGATGGCGGTCACCATGAGTAGCAGTGACAGGGCACCATATGCCGTCATCACGACGACACACCAGGCATAGTAACGCCAGCGATCAAGCACAAATCCAAAGCCCCGGCTAAGCGCGTCGAAGCCGTCGCCGCCATTGAGGCTGACTGCGGCGATCATCATCGGCCAGCCGAAGAACACGGCAAACGACAGGATGGTCATCACGATCCCCGTGATCACGACCAGGCCCCAGGCGGCAGACAGCAGGTAATCGGCACCGGGAATCAGCCGGGCCAACAAGCCTGCAGTCCAGAGCAGTCCCCCCAGCGCACCGACCACAACCAGCGGCAATGCGGGGGCACTCAAGTAGTCGAGACTCCGTTTCAGCACAAAACGGACCGTGGCGAGCAGGCCGGTACTTTCCTCTCGGGCGAATTCCATCCCCGCTCGACGCACCAGCACGCCACCGGCCAGACTCCCGACGACCAGCACGCACGCGAACCGGAGCAGCGACGCCAACAGGTGCCACCACTCGCCATCCCGGCCGGGAAACGCGATGCCGGAATGGTTGATCAGCCGCGATGGCGCAAATGGGTAAACCAAGTCGACCCAGGGGAGCCAAACCCAGGAAACCAGAGACGCATCGAATTTCATCACCGGGGTCTCGCGGGACATGGGCATCCCACCAATGAGTTGCTCGCTGATCGCAATCAGCAGCACCGCCGTGATGCCCACGAAGACTTGCCGCACATGCAGCGCCAATCCCAATGCCCGGAACAACGCCAGCCAGGGAAGAACGAGCTTCCAATTGACCTTCACAACCGCAGCGACCGGTGTTGCCATATACGACTTATCTTTAAAAGTGCTGACAATACCTCTGCATCAGTTCAGAGCCGCCTGAAGTATCGCGGTTCTGAACTCCCCACAACCGGTTTTATCAGGGGTTCTTAGCGGAAGAAGATCAACGTCAGCAGGATCGATGCCGGCAACACGACCGCACAGCTGTAAATCATGTACCCGAAGAAGCTCGGCATCTTGACGTTGGAGGATTCAGCGATGGCTTTGACCATGAGATTGGGGCCGTTGCCGATGTAGGTCATCGAGCCCATGAAGACGGCGCCCAGACTGATCGCCGCCAGTTCCACCGCCCCCACGCCGACTTCCTGCACCAGCGGACTGGTGGCGGTCACCGTCTTGGCCGTCTCAAAGAAGACGACATAGGTGGGGGCATTGTCGAGGAAGCTCGAGAGGGCACCGGTGCACCAGTAGAACTTCCACGGCTGATCAATTCCCAGTGCGGCACCGTGGACATTGAGAATTTGAATGGGAGCCTGCATGCAGATGAAGATCCCGATGAACAACGCACCGACCTCAATGATCGCGTCGTAGTTGAAGGAATTGGCCTGGCGGATGGATTTCGACGTCAACGCCACCGACAGCCCCGCCAACAACAGCATCAACCCTTCTCGCAAGTACAGAGGCGCAATGAAGGTCGTGCCCGGTACCGGCTTGACAGGATCCAGAACGGCCACGCAGGCAATGACGGCGATCAATAACAGAAAGTTGAAACTCCCACGAATTCCAAAGGGCTCGGCAGCCGGCGCGACTTGGGGCTTTTCCTTGCGGTAGTAGTAGGAATCCAAGACAAAGTAGACGGCCAGCAAGGTGCCGTTCATGAAGGCCCAGTGCGGAGCCAACTGCAGCGTCCAGAAAAACGGAACACCTCGCAGATACCCTAAAAACAGCGGTGGATCACCGATCGGCAGCAGGCAGCCGCCGGTGTTGCAGACGATGAAAATGAAGAACACGACCGTATGAGACACGAAGTCCCGATTGGCATTCGCGCGAATGAGAGGGCGAATGAGTACCATGGCCGCGCCGGTCGTTCCGATCAGACTGGACACCACGCTGCCGATCAGCATGATCAGCATGTTGGTCCGGGGATTGCCCTGCAGGCTGCCGGCAATGTTGATGCCGCCGCTGATCACATACAGGCTGAACAGCAAGACCATGAACGGAATGTATTCTACCAACAGCGAGTTCTTCAAAATCGCGACGGCGGCCGGAATGCCCGCCGGTGCCAGCGCATTTGCTCCGTGGTCGTGAATCCCATGACCGTACAGGAAGGCATAAAAGACGAATGTCACCAGTCCGCATGCGGCGGATACGATCAGCTTGCTGGAGTTCTTTTCCCACCAGTGTGCCGTCTTGTGACTCAGCGGAAACAGGGCAATCGCGGCGAGTAAACCCACGAACGGCAGCACGGCGTAAATCGGGGGCGCGACGACTTGATGTCCCACGCCGTCTCCAACCTCACCGATACGATGTCTTTTCGGTGTCGCGGCGGGGTGTTCCGCATGTCCCGCAGCGGCGCCATTTCCAGCCTCGGGAGGAGCCGCCCAGATCGTTCCCGACGATTCCAGAGTGGCCCCCGCCAGCCAGAGCGTCAAACACATGACTCCCCATCGGCAACACGATCCGACACGGCCCAACTGCGGATTGACTGACGACACTCTCGGTTCTCCTTCGATTCCTGACTGAACGACAATTGTTGTGCAGCGGAATCTCGTCAGAGCTCCGACCACGCCCTCCCTTTTTAAACACTCTCTCAGACCCATCATCGTAACCGTTGAGTCCGTTTTTGGCACTCGTGTCGCGGCACAGTTTGACTCTTCAGAGACGCCTTACAGAACTTCCGCCTCGGCCGGCACGACGAACGGCTTGCGATAGTCGCGAGTCAGGAAGGTATTGGCCGCAGCGTTGTCGGCGAATGATTCACGCTCTCCGTCAGGGAAGAGCACCGTCCCCAAGACCAACTTTGACTGCTCCACGTCGACCTTGTTGTCATGCAGATGTTTCACGGTGCGATCGAGCGTTTCCTTGACGTTGTCGTGGACTTTCAACTTGCCGATTTGGTCGCCGATTTCGGCCAGAGTGGCCTCTTTCCCGAGTCTCCACGAGATGTTGCCCATGTGACACAGGGCGGTCGATTGATGGCCTTCGAGGATCTCGGCATTGAGCTCCTCGCGCTTGCGACTGCGGACGGCGTTGATAAAGTTCGCGAAGTGGTTTTCGCTCTTGCGCTTCTCGCTGAAGGTGCTGACTAGCTTTCCAGCGGGGTCGAACAACGAGGTGCCGGCGATGGAACCTTCCGTCCCGTGAAACAGCCAGCCCCCGGCGAATCCGGCGCGAAACGGTTCGGTCTGCAGATTGCGCGTTTCGGAGACGATCGTCTTGTCGCCGAAATCAAAAATGCAGACTTGCGTGTTCGGTGTCTCGCCGGCGTCGCCAAACACGTAGCGTCCGCCGTAACTGATGGCACTGCGGCCGAGGCCCGTCAGACCCAGTCCCCAGCGGCAGATATCCAGCGAGTGAATGTTGTTGTTACCGAGTTCTCCGTTGCCCGTCGGCCACACCCAGTGCCAGTCATAATGCAGGCTTTTACGTGTCAGGGGACTCAACGGCGCCGGCCCCATGAACAGATCATAGTCCACGTTCTTCGGGAGTTCGTAGGTGCCCTTCGGACCGATGGATTCTCGCTTGCCGTAGTAGATGCTGCGGGCCAGCTTCACTTCGCCGAGTTTCCCGGCCTTCATGTATTCAACGGCCTCCGCCAAGGCCATGTTGGACCGGTTTTGAGTCCCCCCCTGGCAGATGCGTCCCGTCTTGCGAGACACCTGCACAATGCGGCGACCTTCGCTGATGTTGTGACTGACCGGTTTCTCGACGTAAACGTCCTTGCCCGCTTGCATGGCCCAGATGGCGGCCAAAGCGTGCCAATGATTGGGAGTGGCAATGAACACCGCGTCGACCGACTTGTCGTCGAAGATGCGTCGCATGTCCTGGACCGCCTGGGGCGGACGGCCGACTTGTTGCTTTTCGACGGTCGCCGCCAGTTCCGCAGCCAGGTCTTTATCGGGATCACAGACATAAACGATCTCCACATCGGGCACTTTGCTCAGCTCCGCGACATGCTGACGGCCTCGAACGCGACATCCAATGACTGCGACACGGACCTTGTTGCTGGCAGCACCGGTGGGCTTGTCCTCTGCAAAAATCACCTGCGGAGCCGCCGCTGCAGCGAGTGCCGCCGTAGCCAGCATGGAGTTTTCAAGAAAGTGGCGACGTGTCATCGAGAGCATGGCTGATCCTCAGTGCTGCGGTGAAACAGATCAAATCGTCTGGCCGTATTAAAGTCGAGTAGACCGTGCTCGTTCAAGAGCGGCGGCGATTTCGCGTTCGATGACGGGGAGCGGATTAAGTAACTCGCGCGGGTTGTCCACGGTCGTCACGCGATTCGTCTGCGGATCCCAGTGGACCGGACCGAACCGCGCCGGAGCCGGCCGACCGGTCTCAATGTGCCCGAGTGCATCATCCTTGTTGTAATGCCAGAATTCGAAGGCATAGTGCATAAAACCATGCTTTTCGAGCATCGCGGTGATGTCCAGGCGATTCCGCAAGGCCTCGGGTTCGATGAATGGAGAACGCATCGGTGTCCGTTCGCTCATTTCCAAATAGGGGTTGCCGCGCCAGACTTCGCTGCCGTCGTCGCGTCGAAAGACCGAGATGTCGATCGCCGAACCCGACATGTGTGTGCCGAACTTCGGAATGTTGGCAACCAGCACTGTCGCCCGCCGGAAGACCAGTTCCACTGAAGGCAACTCGCCATTGTTCTCCCAAATGCAACGCTGCAGGATGATGTCGAACAGTTCGGGCTTGCGGACCAACTGCCCCTGCATCTCCAGCGACCGGTAACCATCTTCGATCTTCATGATCCAGCCACGCGCGTTCATTTCGCGGCCAATCGTGATCACGTCCCGAACCAGACTTTCCCGCATGAAATAGACACGGTCCAGTTGCCCCGCGATCTTGGTGTCAGAGAACTCCATCTCGACGCCAGAGCTCGCGACAGCATCGCGCAAGGACGCAAAGCCTTCGCCACACTCACGAAACTCGAAGAACAGGACCTTCTGGATCAACTCGTACCCGAGTTCCATCTGCTCGGTCCAGTACGCCCGTCGTGCTGCTTCGTCTGGTCTGGTCATGGTGGAGTCAGTTCCTTTTATTCATCACTATCGTCAGCCGACTGCAATCGGCCGTGGGTGTGCTGAGCTCCCTCGATCACCGCGCAGGGCGCGTTCCCTGCCAGCAGTCGTGACACTTCCCGCTCATTATCGAGCGGAATCATGAACAGATCTTCCACCAGCGCCGAATCCAGGCGACTGAGCAGGTAGATTTTCGCCCAGTCTGCCATCTGAGCCAGTTGGGTTGCCGGCAGAAAATCGGGCGGGACATGGTCACGCAACGGCTTGAGTGCTTCCCGGGGGGACCGGCAGTCGCGCACCATTCGCATACCGTCGGACAGGTCGCTGCAGGAGCCGTTCAATTCGGACAGAATCACCACTTTTCCACCGCGCATGACCAGACTTCTCGCCGTTGCCAATGCGGCGCCGACCTGTTCCCAGCCGTGTCCAGCCGCATCGGCGTCGATGGAAATCACGACGATTTCCGCCCGTTCTGCCAGTTGGATTTCACGCTGGGCAGCCAGTAATTCTCGTCCGCGCTGCCAGACCGATTGCTCAAAGCCAGCCAGGACCGCCGAGACCCCGTTTCCCCGCGACGGCAACACCTGCAAGGAAAACTGAATTCCCAGCAGCCAGCCAATTTCATCCACCATCTGGCGCAGCGGTCGTTCATCTTCCGGTGTCAGTTCCTGATGGCCAAAACCGCGCGCTTTCTGCACGGCGGATGTAGACGACAGACCGGGGTACAACACGGTATTCGTGCCGCGATAGCCCAGCACGGGATCAAACCCGATCTGGCCGATCGACATGACAAAGTCGGCATGCACGACATCACGATCGAGATAGATGCGTTCGCCATTCGCGGTCGTGGCGAGGTACGCCTGCTGTTGCGAATCGGTGGCGTCATGCACTCGCCATTGGACGACGTCGCGGACCGCTTCGGGCAGGCTGGTTCGGGGGTCGGTCACCTTGGGGCCCGCCAGTGCCGTCGGCTGCAAAATCAAGATGTCCGCCGGGGAGACGCCTTGAGCGGCCAGAATCTCGTAGACCGCGGCCACCAGCGTGGCGGCCTGCGGCGTGTGCCGATCGAGCGCCAACACGACGTGGTCGCCCGGGACGACCGCCCGGGACAGCGGAGGAAACTCCAGCGGTTCCTCCAGGGCGTGCCGCAGCTCGGCTTGCAAATCGGCCACAGGTTCGGGGGCAGGGTAGAATCCGACCAGGCGCTCCTGCGGCACCTCACATTCAAATCGGCCTTGCTGGCCGTAATTCAATACGACTGACACGATTGCGTTCCTTCGAAGCGATCACAACTCGATTGGATCACGGCTTATCCCCTCCATGAGAGACTTCGCCGTGAGTGACAGTGCTTGGTATCCAATCGCATCCGAAACAATTATAGTAACTGTTAGAAAACAGTGCCGGTATCCGAGTCTTTCTGCAAGGGATTCACTCGACGAAATTCCCGTCGCGGAGTCACCGCGGGGCAGATTATCGCCATCGTCCCCTTCTGGTCAACGACAGACTTTTGCATGATTGGCTGTGACCACAGTTCGCTGACCGACGACCAATTGATGGTCCGTTTGCAGACCGGGGAATCTCGCGCCTTTAACACCTTGGTCGACCGCTATCAGGGGCAACTGCTGGGCTTTTTCTTTAAGAACACGCGAGATCGGCAATTGTCGGAAGATCTGACGCAGGAGACGTTTCTGCGCCTGCACAACCAGTCCTGGGATTTTCTGCCCGTGGGCAAATTTCGCGGCTGGCTGTACCGCCTGGCACGAAATCTGTTAATCGACAATGTCCGACGCCAGTCCCACGATGCCTTGATTAAAGCAGTCACCGGGCAGCAACAAGATGACGATGATGGGCTGGCACGGCTGACGGAAGAGATTCTCTCACCCGATTCTCATGCCGACGTCCGTGAAATGGCGGCCATCGTCGACGACATTCTCCGCAAACTGCCCGAAGACCAACGCCTGACATTTCTGCTGCATCACTATTTAGGCCTGACATTGGTCGAAGTCGCCGATGCCATGGAAGCAAACGTCCCCACCACGAAAAGCCGATTGCGGCTGGCCCGCGAGAAGTTGCAGGAAAGACTGCGAGCTCGGGGAATTGACGGGTAAAGGTCTGGCACGGAAATACCAGCCCGCAATAGAAATGAAACCGCCTTGTTTCTGTAGTCAGTTTCCAGAAACAAGGCGGATTCGGCGACGATGTAGCAGACCGGTCGGCACTCAGTTCGGCAGAACCAGTTCCTGACCTTCGCGGACGGCGTCGGGGCTGGCCAGCAACTCCCGATTGGCAGCGAAAATATCTGAGGCCCGTTTCGGATTGCCATAAGCCTTTTGCGAGATCTTTTCCAGCGAATCCCCCTTGCGGACCTGATAGACTCGAGCGTCGGCGGTGGCGGTCGGAGCTCCATCTGTCGTGGGTGTGACCGTCGGGGCGATAAATCCTTCACCTTCCGGGTCGATCGGCTTGCGAGTGCGGTTGGTCGGTTGCGAGCGGTTGTTGGAAAACGGCAGGCGGCTCGGTGAGAACAGCTTGCGGGCATCTCGAGTTTGTGTGGGAACGACGGGGGTCGGCGCGGCGACTTGGTCTGCCGCCTTGTCAGGTTGTGCTTCGCGTTCCGTGGCAATCCCGTCACCGGCCGGTGTAATCGGCTCGATGGCGCTGACGTCGGTGATCGTGCCTCGCACCTTCTCTGGATGTCCCGCCAGCGACTTGGGTGCGAAGGGCGATGTGGCCGGTGCTTGAGCTTTGCGGGCCACCTTGTTCTTCGCGGGAATGACTATCGTCGTCCCCAGCGGCAATCGATTCGGATCGGTCAGGACATCCCGATTGGCCTCGTAGATCTCCTGGAAGCGTCCCTGGCTGCCCAGATAGTGTTCGGCGATCGTCGACAACGATTCGCCACTTTGGATGACGTGGGTCTGTAGCGCCGCCGTGTGTGCCGTTTCGGGTGTTCGGTGCGGTGACACCGCTCGTGGCGCCACGGGAATGGCGTCAGAATTCGTGGCGCGTAAGTCTCGTGCCAGGTCTGAGTGGCCATTGGGGTTTCGGGCGACCTGGAACGGATCGTCCTCTTCGAGCCACTTCGGCGGGACCGTGTGGGCCGGCCGGTCATTGTCGCTCAAGCCTTCCGTGCTTCCGTTGGAAGGCGCTGCCGGCGCATCGTCCTGGTCGAACTCGATATCACCCATGTAGGGTGTGCTCGGACGTTCGGCGATGCGTTCGTCGAGCTTTTTGGCGGTTTGGAGCACGGGTTTGCGAGGCACCACATTGGGTTCGCGACGGAACAACAAAGCTCCGACGACACCCAGAACCAGCACTCCCAGAGAAAGTCCGACTTTCAAATCTCGCTGCATGTTAACCACCCTCACTTGAGAAAATGATCTCTTCTACTGAGGTATGTGTCATAAACAGGCTGCGTGCGCGCCGCTTTCTCCAAAAAACAACATTCTGTGGAGATTTTGCCTCAAGCTGTACCGAATGGTGCAATCGCGCGGGACTTGCGGGGGTCTGGCGGCGACATTCTTGAGTCATTTTTGAATCTCTCGAAACATTTTTTCGCCCCCCTGGCGATGATGCCAGCGCCTTTTTGAAAAACCGGAATGGCAGCCCAGTTTTGGTGAAGTCGGTCAACCCTTGTCAGAAGGACTGGCACTCCTGCCCGTCTGTAGCCGCACTCGCCAGAGTGCGGGCGATCAACACCCCGACCCGCGTTCTGGCGAACGCGGTTACAGCCAATCGAATTGCCGTCCTTGTAATCACCCGACTCTCCCTCACAACCGTCACAACCAGATCGCATCCAAACGTAGTTTCCTGTTGCGGCGTGCTGGGTTCCGGGTGCCGCTCTCGCTACACTGCTACAGCACTCTGCAAGACATCACGACAGTCCGTCCCCTCACCCCGCCGATCCGCCGGTCGAGATCGCCTTCAGGAAAGGGCCGCCGGTGACCAATTCGATTTTGCCCACCCACGAACGTCCTTCGCATTGCCGCTGGTATCTGGTGGCGGCCGCCACGTTGATGTCGTCGTTGATGTATCTGGACCGCTTCTGTGTGACATTCGCGCAATCGTTCATTCAGGAAGATTTGGGCCTGTCCGCCTACGAGACGTCCTGGATCATCAGTTGCTTTTTTTGGACCTACGCCCTGGCCCAGATCCCTTCGGGCTGGTTAAGCGACCGTTGGGGCGGACGCTTGACCCTGACGGTCTATATCCTGTCGTGGTCTCTGTTCATCATGCTGCTGGGATGGTCGACGTCCCTCTGGTTCCTGCTGGCCATGCAGTTGGGTAACGGACTCGCCCAGTCGGGTGCGTATCCCACAAGTGCCAGTCTGTTAAGCCGCTGGATGCCCCTGGGGACTCGCGGGGTTGCCAGCAGTATCGTGGCGTTCGGCGGTCGCCTGGGAGGCGCGCTGGCACCGATCCTCACGGCTGGCCTGATCGTCTTGTTTGTTCCGGTCACCACATCTTCGCTGTTGACGCCCGGGCAGGTCTTTGTTTCCGAAGCCGGTCCCCTCAGCACCCGCCTGGCTGCAGGTGCCGTTGAAAATTCAACCGTCCCCCAGTTTGCGTTGCTGCGTTCCGTCTGGCTCAATCTGCCCGAATCGACCCAGGGCGTGGTCCAGCAACTTGCAAAAAGACAGCAGTCGCTCGCTCCCGTTGAAGCGGGCGCCAAGAACCCGCTGCGGATTTCCGTGAGTCCCGAAGAAATCACCGAGCTGACCACGGGGTTGAATACGGCGTTGAAACATCCCGGCCTGGTGCCCCCCAAGGAGATTCACGAACTCAAACTGACGCCTCAAGCGACGAACTTGTTGTCGCGGCAGGCGCAGGGAACCAGCTTGACGCCCGATGAAACGACCAGGTTGAATCGACTGGTCCTGGAGGCCGCTTTCCCTAATGGAATTGGAAAAGTCTACGTCAAAGGTTGGCGATACGTCTTTACGGTCTATGGAGTGGCGGGAATCCTGGTCGCCTTGCTGTTCGCGTTGGTGGCCCGCAATCGTCCCGAGGAACAGTCGTGGTGCAACGCGGCCGAACTGGCTCGCATCAATGCCGGCCGCATCCCCAGCGCTCCGCGTGCTGCCCCGGCCAAATTGAATTGGAAACGCGTCCTGAAAAGCCGCAGCTTGTGGCTGTCGTCGATCTCGCAATACGGCACGAATATCGGCTGGTTCTTCGTGGCGGCCAAGTTGCCGGAGTATCTTGATAAGGTCCATCATGTCGAAATCATTCAACGCGGAACTTATACCAGCATGCCAATGCTGGCAGGCATGGTAGGCATGCTGCTGGGTGGTGTCTTGACCGACTGGTTGCGATTCCGGCTGGGCGTTCGCTGGGGTCGGGCGTTGCCGATGGCGCTGACGCGGTTCGGGGCGGCCGCGGCCTATATTGCCTGCGTTTTTACCAATGATCCACTGATTGCGACCTTGTTGTGTTGTGCGGTGGCATTTTTCACCGATCTGGGTGTTGCGGCGTCGTGGGCCTTTTGTCAGGACGCCGGAGGACGTTATGTCGGTGTGATCCTGGGCTTTGGCAACATGTGGGGCAATGTGGGTGCCGCGATGGCGTCGCAGTTCTATGTCATCGCCCTGGATTGGAGTCACAACAATTGGAATGCCTGTTTCCTGCTGTGTGCCTCGGCATTCATTGTTTCCGGGTTTGCCGGGTTGTTCATCGATGCGTCCCGGCCCATTGTTGAAGATGACTAGAACACGCCTGGCGGAATAAGCAGGGGGTCCAATTGCTGGTCTCGACCGATGTGTCGATCAACGAGGTGGGCGCCCGGTGCGGTTATCACGAAGCCAAATGGCTGATCGCTCTGTTTCAGTCACAGGTGGGCATGCCCCCGGGAGCCTTTCGCCATCAGACCCGAATGGGCCGGGGAATCTCCGCGATGCCTGCCAAGTAGGCTTCCAGCAACAGAATCCTGTAAGAACCAGCCGACACACCGGTAAGTCTATTTGTCAGGCGAAACGCACAGCACCCAACATAATGCGGGTCTTTCTGTGATCCTCGTGTTTCGCCAGCTTCTACCACTGTCAGCATCAGGAAACCAAGTCATGTCACAGAAACTCGCCGATAAGGTCGCTGTCGTCACCGGGGCCTCCAAGGGCATCGGCGTTTCCATCGCGTTACATCTCGCGGCGGAAGGAGCGAAGGTCGTCGTCAATTACGCGTCGAGCAAGTCGGGAGCCGACAAAGTCGTGGCCGAGATCATTAGTCAAGGTGGCAAGGCTGTCGCCGTCCAGGCCAACATCGCCGATCAGGCCGACATTCGTCGCCTCTTCGAGGAAGCGAAGAAAGCGTTCGGGCAAGTCGACATTCTGGTCAACAACGCGGGCGTCTATGAGTTCGCACCCCTGGAAGAGGTGACTGCCGAGCACTTCCACAAACTGTTCGATCTCAATGTGCTTGGCCTGTTGCTGACGACCCAGGAAGCGGTGAAACACTTCGGTCCGAACGGAGGCAACATTGTGAATATCAGCTCGGTGGTCGCGACATTGGCTCCGCCGACAACAGCTGTTTATAGCGCCACGAAAGCCGCCGTCGATAACTTGACCAAGTCGCTGGCCAAGGAGCTGGGACCGCGCCAGATCCGGATCAATTCCGTCAATCCGGGCATGGTCGAGACGGAAGGATTGCGTGCGGCGGGAATCCACGACAGTGAATTCCGCACGCAGAATGAGCAACAAACGCCACTCGGACGAATCGGTCAGCCGCGGGATATCGCCCCTGCCGTCGTGTTCCTGGCCTCGTCTGACTCCGGCTGGATCACCGGTGAAACGCTAACCATATCGGGCGGACTCAAGTAGGTCTGAGTCGGCCGGCTGTGTGATTTCGAGCTTGCCTTCAATGAAAACGAGCCTATGTACTACGTCAAAGATTAGCGGCGTAGTACATAGGCCCGAATCCATCGAGATGAGCTCGGTGTGGTGGGTGGCATCCCCCCCTATTTCTTCAACAGAGGTGCGACCGGAACGGCAGACGAAGTCTTGCTCAAGAGATCGTTGGCCTGGGCCAGATGATCAATGGCGGCACTCTCGCCTTCAGAAAACACTTTGACCAGATCGCTCGACACGTAGCGCTGGTAAACGATCAATTGATCGCGTAACGATTTGTGAATGCCAATTTGCTGAGCCAGGAAGCACGCGTCAAAGTCGGCCCCCGTCTTGTTCATCAGCATCTCTTTAGAAGATGCCAGGCTTTGGACCGCTAGCTCCCGTTCGACTTGTACCACATTGAAATCGCGTCCAACCGGCACCGCAGGTCGGGCTTCGGTGCGAACTGGCGGTGCAGTTTCCGCAGCCAGGCGCGGGCGGTCTTCTTCAGTTCGTGTCACACTGGGAGTGAGATCCGCTGCGGGTGGTTTTCCGTCAGCGAGCTGGTCGATGACGGGTCCCACTCGGGCCGGAGTCTTGTTGGCCCGCGGGGCGTTATTGACGGCCGGAGCTTTGCTCGCCACCGGAGTCTTGTTCGCAGCCGCCCGGTTCCGGAGCACAAGCTCTTCAGCTCGAGCGTCACGAGCCGTCATATTGAGATAGTCACGCCGAATCGCCTCGGGAGCGTAGGGGCGCAATCGGTTCAGCAGCGTCGCATGATCTTTGACCATGGCCGCGGCATACTGCCGGACTGCGGGATGGTGGGCGCGATCCGCAGCCAGCTCGGCCAGGGCGATTTCTTCGTGATCGGCGAGTGCGATCCACGTCGCCATCGTGAGGTCCGGATTGCGGGTTCGGAGCACCGCACCGCGTGGTCGATTGGTGATGACCTCGGTCGGACCGGTGGTCTCGTCAGCCAAGGGTTCCACCTCGTTCCCGCGTTCATCCGTTGCGCCGTCGGTCAAGCGCGGTGGTTTATCAAGTGGTGGCTTCGGTTTCAGCAACGGGGCGGTCGTCGTGCTTGGCTGAATGGCCTCCCGAGGTTGCGCATTTTTCTTCGGCAGAGTTGACTCGATTTGCGCGAGCAAGACTGACGCGGTATTGGCCAAGGCTAAAACGCCCACGACGATGACAAGTTTGCGTGACATGACGACATCCTACGGCCCGCAGGAATTGAGATTTTCCGACCAACGTAACGAGGCAACAGTGCAAGATCGATACCATCCCCGCAAAATGACCCTGCCACGCCCTTACCGCTTCGGGCAAAACGGCCTGCGGTTTGTGAGCAGGACACCAATTCTGATCGAATCGAGCGATCTTGCGGAACCGGGTCGGTGGTCGCCGGAACGATGATCGTCGGCGGGTCA
The DNA here is from genome assembly GCA_945861445.1 of Planctomicrobium piriforme. Lineage (GTDB taxonomy): Bacteria > Planctomycetota > Planctomycetia > Planctomycetales > Planctomycetaceae > JAKFVC01. The sequence goes on from CAMAVF010000021.1 coordinate 14,758, forward strand.
GCCTGCACGGCGAACACTCACTTTTTGGCCGGTCACAAAGTGACCGAGAATACAAGCCCGAAGCGCAAGCGAGTGCATCCGGTTGGCTGTGGTCAATACATATGCACTCGCTTGCGCTTCGAGCTTGTATTCGTCGAAGACGTCTACGGCATCTGCGCGACATAACCGAGAATCGCGAGAAAGTGCAGGGCGCTGCCAGCCATCACCAGTACATGCCACAGCGCATGGAAGTACGCGATCCGATGATCGAAAACCAGGAAGATCGTCCCTGCCGTATAACAGACGCCGCCCGCCAGGCCCAGGAGCAAGCCGTTGATCGGCACGACTCCCAGCAGCCAAGGGGTCGCCAGAATCGGCATCCAGCCCAGCAAGACATAAACCCAGACCGACACGGCGTTCACCTGATGGGCAAAACACACCTTCGCGACAAACCCAGTCACGGCAATCATCCACATCGCACCCAGGATGCACCAGCAGACGATCGCCGGCAGGTAGGCCACGGCCAGCGGAGTAAACGATCCCGCGATCAACACATAGATGAAGCCTTGATCGAGCGACCGAAATAACGCTCGGCGGCGCTCATCAAACGGGCCGTGAGACAACGTCGACATGGCATACACTGTCGACAGACTGGCCGTGTACAGGACACACGCGATCCCGCGTCCCCACCCATGGTACTGAAACGCAGTCATCGACAGGTAGACGGCCCCCCAGACACTCAGGACGAACCCCAAGGCATGGGTGATGAAGTTGGCCCGCTCCTCGGCTTCAGAATACATTCCAAAGGGCAGCCCCTCCGATTCGCTGACACAACTCATAACAACTCGATCTCTGGGTTAAGCAAACAGGTTCTGACATTCGATGGCAACAAGTCAGATACTACATAGAAAAACGGAACTGGGCTGTGAACGTAGTGCAGAAGCGCGGGAACCACTGGGACAAGCCCAAGTGGCGGACAGGAAACCCGCCACCTCGCATGCCGGGGTGGTTCCCGCGCCTCTGCACTACCGTCTCGCGAGATACCTCAATTTACGGCAAAAGACACTTTCGCCGATCCGCGGGGTATTTTGCACAACATCGTTCAATCAATCCAGAGGGATTTGCTCTGCGTGCTCAGATTGGACGGTTATTCGATGCCCACAACCAGAACGTCAGTATTCGGAAGTTCCTGCAGCAATCGGTCCAGGACCGACATTCCAAACCAGCGGCGATACCAGGGCTGTCGCGACCGGCCCAGGACGATGTGTGTGATGCCATATTCCCGGGCGAAGGCGGCCATGGTCGCCACGACGTCATGCCCCTTGAATGTCATCGGGGTGCCGCCCAGTTGCTGAACCAATTCCAGTGTATTGCTGATCTGACGCTGTACCGCGGCGGAAATGCGCGTGAGGTCCTCCTGGGGCGTTTGGATATACACCGCGTACCAGGACGCACTCAAGCGATCGGCGAGACGGGCTCCCTTACGCAACAGACGCTCGACATTGGGGCCGCGCGAACTCAGGCAGATCATGACACGCGTCGACGTGCTGGGGGCCGAGGCTTCTTCCAGGCTGCTGCGTCGGCGATCGAGGCGATGCGCGACTTCTTCCAGGGCAAATTCCCGCAGTCGTGTCAGGTTGGATGGCGTGAAGAAGCTCTCCAGTGCGCGGTCGATGCGTTCAGCAGGATAGATCTTGCCGGCCGCCAGTCGCTCACGCAGGTCTTCTGCCGAGAGATCCACGTTCACTAACTGGTCAGCCATCCCAATGATGTAATCGGGAACGCGCTCCTTCACTTTCACGCCAGTCGCTTGTGCAATCAGATCGTACAGGCTTTCGAGATGCTGAATGTTGAGAGTGCTGATCACGTTGATGCCCGCATTTAGCAGCGCTTCCACGTCCTGATAGCGCTTGGAATGGGGGCTTCCCGGCGCATTGGTATGGGCCAGCTCGTCGATTAGCGCGACCGCTGGGCGACGCGCCAGGACGGCGTCGAAATCGAGTTCTTCCAGCACGACGCCGCGATATTCGATGCGACGCCGGGGCACTCGCTCCAGGTCGCCAACCTGGGCCACGGTTTCCGCCCGACCGTGTGTTTCGACAACGCCGATGACCACGTCGACGCCACGCCGTTTCAACCGCTGGCCTTCCTGCAACATTTCGTACGTTTTCCCTACTCCCGCGGCAAAGCCCAGATAGATTTTCAGCCGGCCTCGCTGTTGCCGACGAATGAGGGTCAGGAAATGCTCGGGAGTCGGGCTGGTCTGATCGTGGGACACGTCGTGCCTTCCTCAACTTGACGTTTCGGCGTTTCCATTCGCATGGCCGAAGACATAGTTTGGTGGAACATTGCCGTTCGCTACGGGCAAACGCAGGCGGAACGTCGTACCGGTGCCGGGTTGACTCTCGCAGGCAATCGTGCCGCCGTGTGCGGTCACGATTTCTTGAACGATCGCCAGCCCGAGGCCGGTACCAGTCCCTCGTGTCTGTCCCGGAACCCGGAAGAACTTTTCGAACACGTGCGGCAGATGTTCGGGCGGGATGCCACACCCCGTATCGGAAATGTTCAGGATGACTCCATCGCCGTCGGCCGCAGCCGACAATGTGATTCGTCCACCTCGATCCGTATAGACCAGGGCATTATCGAGTAGGTTTCGCAGGGCATGGTCAATCCGCACGGCATCGGCAGAAACGGCGGGTAGGTCGTCTGGAACATTGAGCGATATCTCCACACTCTTGTCCTGGGCCCGTACGCTGACCGCGTCAGCCGCACTCTGCAGCAGCGAGCGAGGCGACTCGGGCCGCACGTCCAGTTGACGCCAGCCTTGTTCCAGTTTCCCCAAATCCAACAGATTATTGACCACCGCCAACAGACGTTCGCTGTTCTCACGGGCGTCGAGCAACAATTCCACCTGTTTCGACGTCAGCGGCCCGACCGATTCCTCGAGCAACAGATGCACCGCCAGTCTGATGCCAGTGAGCGGCGTTTTCAGCTCGTGGCTGGCGGTGGCTACTAAATTATTCTTGACCTGGTCCAGCAGTCGCAGCCGGGTGACGTCCTGCAAGACAACGGCCGCACCGAGCGTATCGTCGTTTTCGTCGCGAATGGTGAGGATGCGTGGCAGGACAGCGCATTCAGCATTTTGTGAATTCAACAGGATCGTGTGTTCGAAACTTTCGGGCAAATAGTCCTTGCGGTTGAGCAACGCCTCGGCGAGCGGTTCGCGCAACGCCTCGGGCGGTTGCCACAGACCGGAGGCGGGTTGTCCTGCTTGGACCGGGGTCACGCCCAACAATCGCCGCGCCGCCGGGTTCGCCAGTTCGACTCGGCCCTCAATATCGATCACCAACACGGCGTCGGGAAACGAATCAATCGTGGCCTGACTTGTTCTTTGGGCCCGCGAAAGTTGGTTCAACTGTGATTGCCGATATTCACGAAGATGCCGAGCCATCAGATTGAAGGCCTGAGCGAGCTGACCGACTTCATCGTCGGTCACGACCGGCATGACCTGATCCAGATTCCCCGCGCTAATTTCCCGGGCAATTTCGGTGACAGTTCGAATCGGATGGAGGATCGTGCGAATCATCTGCCAGGTCAGCAACGCCGCTAACAAACCGGCCATGGCCAGTCCAACGGCCAGCACCGTGACGGAATAGCTGGCCGTTTGACGAGCTTCGGAACTGGCATCCTCCATGTTCTGCTGGTTCAGACGCCGGATTTCGCCCGACACCGCCTTAATTTCCTTGAACAGATCGAGCAATCCGCCGGCATCATGATAAGCCGACCTTCGCTGCGGATCCTTCGTGGCGGAGTCAAAAAACGCCTGGCCCTGCCTGTGGTAACGCTCCGTCAAATCGACCAGTCGCAGCACCAACTCTGTCTCTCCCCGGAGAGTGATATTGGATTGTTCCAGTGCTAGATGCTCTTGGTAGGATTTCCAGTTTAAATCGTACTGTGCGTGTGCATCTCGGCCCGCCATCGCGAAATTGAAAGCAGAATCAATCCGCTCCAGCGACTCATTGAGCCGCTCCATGTAATTGACGCTGCGATAGTTCTCCCGCAGGATCGCATCAATCCGATCGCTTAAGCGATGCAATAAGAGAATTCCCGCTCCGCCGACGGCCGCCAGTAGCAGAAACATCGGGATCAGCGTCAGGACGATCCGCAATCGCAGGCTGAGTCTCATAGTCAGAACGCTCTACAATCCATACCGTTTGCGTTTGCGATACAACGTACTCGGATCGACCCCCAGGACGACAGCCGCTTCTTCGAGCGTCGGGGTACTCGCCAGCACTCGGCGAATGTGCTCGGCCTCCAGTTCGTCCAAGGTGATGGCACCGCCAATAGCCATCGTCGCGGCTGGCATTGTGGCGCCGATCTGAGCCGGCAGCTCGGCCAGTCCGACGGTGCCGTCCGATGCCAGGATGACGCCGCGCTCAATGGCATTGCGTAATTCTCGCAGATTCCCGGGCCAACTGTAACGGACCAGCGCGTCGCGCGCGTCGTCGGTAAAACCGACCACCGGCTTGCCACTCTGTTTGGCGAAAAATCGCAACAGGTGTTCGGCCAGCGGTTGGATATCCTTGCGTCGCTCGCGGAGTGGAGGCACGCTCACTTCGATCACATTTAGTCGATACATCAAGTCTTCGCGAAACTTCCCTTCGGCGACCGCTTGCCGAAGATCGCGGTTGGTGGCGGCAATGATCCGCACGTCACAGGCGCGAGTCCGCGTCTCGCCGACGCGCTCATAGCGCTTTTCTTGCAGCAACCGCAGCAGTTTCGGCTGCAAGACGGTCGGCAGATCGCCAATCTCATCGAGAAAGAGTGTCCCTCCTTCCGCCGCTTCAACTTTCCCAACCGTGTTCTGAACCGCGCCAGTAAAGGCACCGCGCACGTGCCCGAACAATTCACTTTCGAGTAACTCGCTCGAGAGACTCGGACAATTGACGGTGATAAACGGTGCCGTGGAACGGCGGCTGTGCGCATGAATCGTGCGAGCGAAAACGCCCTTGCCAGTGCCAGTTTCGCCCAGTAAGAGGACCGACGCTTCGGTCGGCGCGGCTTTGAGGGCGAAATCCAGGACCTGTTGGAAGGCTGGCTCTGCGGTTTGCAAATCGACTTCCGGAATGATCGACCGGACTTGTGCCTCGAGTTCCTCGACGTGCGATTCCAACTGGCGAATCCGATTGACTCGATCCAGCACTAAGCGAATTTGGCTGGGAGTGAATGGTTTGGGCAGGTAATCAAACGCCCCCCGCCGCATTGCCTCGACCGCCGTTTCAATGGTCGCATAGGCAGTCATGACGATCACCGGCAAACCGGGAGCCAGACGCAGCAGGCCGGGCAAGACGTCCAAACCCTGCTCCTGGCTCAGACGAAGATCGAGAAACGCGACATCAAACATTCCATGAGCGAGACAGTCTAGGGCGCGATCCCCGCTGGGCGCCTCGGTGATCTGGTGATCCATCGTTTCGAGCGCCAGCCGCAGGGATTTTCTTAAGCTCGCCTCGTCGTCAATCAACAGAATATTCATAACGGTCGTCTTCCAACCCGCCACACTTCCGGCTACCAACCCAATTCGTTGACTGGATAACGCGTGCCGCCAGGTACGCGCGATATTCCATCTGCAGAGTGCGGCAATTCGCGTACCGTGACAGTGATCACGGAATCTGTCCTGCAGTGGATCACGCATTTGTGCCGTCGAGGTTGAGCACGTCTACAGTCACTCTACGCCGCCACATTGCATTTTGCATGGTCGATCGGGCGATTTGCAATTCATCACGCGTTGCTCAGCTTTCCGATGGCCGCTCAGTTCTCATTATGGCGTAGCCGATTATGTCGTTCACCCGGATGCGGCATGAACCTTGCGTTGATTGTAGCGGCAGGAACTCTACCGCAGACGATCGAAATCGTTGTTCTCTCTTCTGCTATACCAATACACACCGCTTTGTTTAAGGAGTACGTGCTGTGAACCTGACAATTTGGATTCCGGCCATGTTCTTGCTGGGACTATTGGCCTTGGGGCTGATGTACGCCTTCGTGACTGCCTGCGGCAAGGTGTAAAAGGAGCAATCGTGATTCTGTTGACCTCGTTGGTGACTCTCCTGCTGTTCATCTACCTCCTGGCCGCGTTGCTGCGTCCGGAGTGGTTTTAGTGCTGAAAGGACGCATGTCGCATGTGGACTCTTCCGATCTTGTTCGTGGCGGCGACCATCGCGCTGTCAATTCCGGTCGGTCTCTGCCTTGCCAAAATCATGGACGGGCGGTTGCTCGTACCCGGTTTGTTGCGCCAAGTGGAACATCGCCTCGATACCGGGCCGCAAGACTGGAAGCAATACGCCCTGGCGATGTTGCTGTGGAACACCCTGGCCTTCGTGGTTGGGTTCCTAATTCTGCAATTCCAAGCCTACTTGCCACTGAACCCCGACCATAAGGGCACATTGTCGCCGTCCACAGTGTTCAATACGCTGTGTTCGTTCCTGAGTAACACCAATTTGCAGCACTACTCCGGCGAAGTCCATCTCACGTACTTCAGTCAGCTCTTCGTCATTTGTTGGAAGCAGTTTCACACCCCGGCGATTGGCCTGGCAGTGCTGGCGGCGGTCATTCGCGGCTTACGCGGTGATCGCCACATGGGTAATTTCTACGTCGACCTGTGGCGCGCCATGATCTATGTGCTGCTGCCCATGTCGTTGATCGTGGGCGTGTTGTTGATCGCCGGCGGCATGCCGATGACGCTGGCAGGAAATGTCACAGTGACCGGCGTCGAGGGTGCGGAACAGGTAATCGCTCGCGGTCCGGTGGCAGCCATCGTGGCCATCAAACAGTTGGGTACCAATGGCGGCGGATTCTTTGGCCCAAACTCGACACATCCATTCGAGAATCCGACCGATTGGACCAACTTCCTCGAATGCCTGTGCATCATGCTGCTGCCAATGGCGGCGGTTGTCATGTTTGGTCGCATGCTGCAGAACATGCGGCACGCCACCATCATATTTGGAGTCATGCTGGTCTTGTTTGTGAGTTTCATCGGCTGGGCCGTGTATTGGGACTCGATGCAGCCCAATCCCGCACTGACCGCTCATGCGTCGCGATCCTATGAAATCCCCGACAGATCGGCCGCAGGGGGGCGGCGGTCTGTAACACTTCCAGCCATTGACGGCCTGCCGGTCGACCAGGAGTTGGGCAATCTCGAAGGCAAGGAATTGCGTTTCGGCACTTCCGCCGGTCCGACGTGGGCGGCCTTTACCACCTGCACTTCCAATGGCTCGGTGAACTGCATGCATGACAGCCTGAACCCGCTGGCCGGCATCACGCCACTGGCCGGGATGTGGTTGAACTGCAATTTCGGCGGTGTCGGCGTCGGGTTGATCAACATGTTGATTTATCTGATCGTCGCCGTCTTCCTCGCCGGATTGATGGTCGGCCGGACGCCCGAATACCTGGGCAAGAAAGTCGAAGCTCGAGAGATCAAGCTGGCCATGCTCGCCATGTTGATTCACCCCTTAATGATCCTCTTGCCGACTGGACTGTTCTGTGCGCTGGAATGGGGGGCCAAATCGACCAACAATCCTGGCACGCACGGTTTTTCCGAAATTCTGTACGAATTTACTTCGGCCTCGGCCAACAACGGCTCGGGCTTCGAGGGGTTGTCCGATACTTACGGCTTCAACGACAACACGGCGCCCGGTCCGTATGCCGTGTATTGGGACATCGCTTGCGGATTGATCATGGTCTTCAGCCGGTTCATTCCGATCATCGCGCCGCTGGCATTTGCCGGCAGCCTGGCGATGAAGAAACCGACGCCCTTCACCTCGGGAACTTTACGGACCGACACAGTCACATTCGGATTTGTCCTGCTGGGCACGATCATCCTGGTCGGTGCGCTGCTGTTTTTGCCGGCCACGGTCCTGGGACCGGTCGCCGAGCATCTCGGTCCGCTGCCCTTCGGACAATAGCGCCAGACGCCGTATCAAACGAGATCAAAAAAGTCTGAAAGGATTTTATGAATAACAAACCCGTTCCCGTAGCACCAACCGGTGCAAGTTCGTCCCCCGAGGAGTTGAAACTCTCCCGGCGGGCGAGCCGTGATTACGGACTCTTCTCGCCACACTTGATGAAAGCGGCACTCGGACAATCGTTCGCCATGTTGCGGCCCGATATCCAGTGGAAGAATCCCGTGATGTTCGTGGTCTGGATCGGAACCATTCTGACGATCATATACACGGTTGCCCGACTGTTCGGTTACCAAACGCAAGCCTCGCTCGGATATCTGGTCGCACTGGACGTGTGGCTGTTCTTGACGCTGATCTTCGCGAACTTTGCTTCGGCTTTGGCTGAGGCCCGAGGTAAGGCGCAAGCGGACACGCTACGCAAGACACGTCGGGAAACTCCGGCCCGGAGGGTCCGCCGCTACGATGCGAAGTCACCCTGCCTGTCGCTGGGCCAAGTCGATCGCAACGCCTTGGAAGAGACCACTTCGACAGACCTGAATGCCGGAGATGTCGTCTTGGTGGAAGCGGGACAAGTCATCCCCGGCGACGGCGAGATCATTGAAGGAGTTGCCTCGATCGACGAATCGGCGATCACCGGTGAATCGGCCCCCGTCATTCGGGAAGCTGGCGGCGATCGTTCTGGAGTGACCGGTGGAACCCGCGTCCTTTCGGATCAAGTCGTGGTGCGAATCACGGCCGGTGCCGGTAAGTCATTCCTCGATCGCATGATCGCCCTGGTCGAGGGCGCGCTCCGTCAACGCACCCCCAACGAGATCGCATTGGCCATCGTCCTGGCCACATTCACGTTCATTTTTCTGATTGTGACCGCCGCCCTCTGGCCGATGGCCTTTTATGCCGAAAACTACATGCAGGCGTACCTCGGTACGGCCGAGCCCATCCGCGGGCTCGGGACCGACGTACCGACGCTGGTGGCCTTATTGGTCTGCCTGATTCCGACGACGATCGGCGCCTTGTTGGCGGCGATCGGCATCGCGGGAATGGATCGTGCGCTGCGAGCCAATATCCTGGCCAAGAGCGGCAAGGCGGTAGAAGTCGCCGGTGACATCGATACGTTGCTACTCGATAAGACCGGAACCATCACAATGGGCAACCGGCGGGCCACGCAATTCATTCCCGTCAACGGCTATGTGGCGGCAGATTTGGGACGGTTGGCCGCCCTCGCATCGTACTCTGATGCCACGCCGGAAGGCAAGAGCATTGTTGAGCTTTATCAAAACACGTTTGCCAACAGTACGGGCGGCGCCAGGACCGCAGTTCTCGAAGTCCCGCTCGGAGCCCAATTCGTCGCCTTCACGGCCCAGACCCGGATGAGCGGCTTGGATCTCACCGATGGACGAGCCATCCGCAAAGGTGCTCCCGACTCGGTCCTCCGATATGTCCAGCAGAATCAAGGCCGCATTCCGGATCGCCTGCAGTCGCAGGTCGACGAAGTGGCTTCGCTCGGAGCGACTCCCTTGCTCGTCTGCGAAGGCAATCAGCTCGCTGGATTGGTCGTCCTGGAGGATATCCTGAAGCCAGGAATGAAAGACCGATTCGAACGACTCCGCCGCATGGGCCTGCGCACCGTCATGGTGACCGGCGACAATCCATTGACCGCCAGGGCCATTGCCGAGCAAGCCGGAGTTGACGATTACATTGCTCAAGCGACCCCCGAGGCCAAGCTGGAGTACATACGCAAGGAACAGGCGGCGGGCAAGCTTGTCGCCATGATGGGGGACGGTACGAACGATGCTCCTGCGCTGGCTCAGGCTGATGTCGGTATCGCCATGAACTCGGGGACGCAGGCCGCGAAGGAGGCCGGGAACATGGTCGACCTCGACAGCGACCCCACAAAACTCATCGAAGTCGTCGAGATCGGCAAGCAGTTACTGATGACGCGCGGCGCGTTGACGACGTTTTCCATCGCCAACGATCTGGCCAAGTATTTCGCGATCATCCCGGCGCTGTTCGCGGCGACTTTGCCGTGGCTGAAGCCGTTCGACATTATGCATCTGCACTCGGCCACGTCGGCCATCCTGTCGGCAGTGATTTTCAATGCGCTCATCATCCCGCTGCTGATTCCCATTGCCCTGAAGGGGGTGACCTACCGGCCAGTTGGCGCCGACGCACTGCTGCGGCGGAATCTGCTTGTCTGGGGATTGGGCGGTGTGATCGTGCCCTTCGTCGGCATCAAGCTCATCGACTTGTGTCTGGTGGGTTTGGGGCTGGCGTAGCTCCAACTGCATCTCTTAAGGAGCCTCTAATATGAATCGTCACTTGACTGCCAATCTCTGGCTGCTAGTACTGACCATGTTGATCTGTGCCATCCTGTATCCGCTCGCGATGTTAGGCATCGCGCAGGCGGTGTTTCACGACACGGCCAACGGCAGCCTGATTACCGACAACAGCGGAAAGCCTGTCGGCTCGCACTTGATTGCACAACCGTTTACGAGCGATGAATACTTCCACCCGCGTCCCTCGGCTGTCTCGTACAACGCGGCTGCCACCGGCGGAAGTAACTGGGGTGCGAACAACCCGAACCTGCGCAAGCGCGTTGTGGGGATGCTGGGGCCCCTGCTGAAGTACCGCGACGGTCGCCCCATTGGACCGGACATCGTCGCGTGGGTCCAGGAGAGCTTGCGTATAGACCGCACCATTTTGACGGACTGGGTGGCGAAGGATCCCTATCTGGCGGAACGCTGGGGCGCTGCGAACGCCGAGTTCCTGACCACTTGGGGGAAAGAACATGCCGATGATGTGGCCGGCTGGCACAAAGACAACTCAGACGCCGAGATCACGCCCACCGCCTTAGCCTCACTGTTCTTTGGGAGCTATGCCAAAGGTGCGACGACGACTTGGCCTGAAACCAACGGATCCGATATTCAAGTCGCGTTCTTCGAACACTGGTGGCGGGCTCACCCGCAGGCGGACGTCGAACCGGTTCCGGCCGACTTGGTCATGGCCTCCGGCGCCGGGCTAGACCCCCATATCACGCTCAAGGCCGCGCTCTATCAGCTCGACCGAGTGGCCGCGAAGCGCGCCGCAACGACAAATCGTGATCCCGCCCAGACAAAGCTGGAGATCGAAACACTGCTTCGTGAGAAAGCGGCGGCGCCGCTCGGCGGATTGGTCGGCGTGGACTTGATCAACGTGCTCGATGTGAATCTGGCCTTGAAGGTGCGCTACGGCTCGTAAATTGAAAAGGCCACATGAAGGGTTTCACAGACTGGAATCTCATCGATGGGACGGGGCTTCGCTACGGCATTCACGGCGAACGTCCCGACGGAATCGTCGTCGTGATCGGCTCAGCCTGAATGGCGCGTTCGAGAGCAACCAGAGCATCTTGGCAGGCGAGCATCGCTTTACGTTTTTCGTTTAATGCGATCGCTTCAGCTCGCACGCCCGTATTCTCTCGCGACAGCTTGATGATCTGAGATCTGAGTGTTTTGAATTCGGTGTAGCGCGAGATCGCAGTCTCAATCATCAACTTCTCGTTCTCGGACAATAGCTTACTCAATGCGGCAAGTGTCTCACGAACTTTTCGGTCTTCTTCAGAGAGTTGCGCTTCGAACTCGTCCATCTTCTGATCGGTTTTCTCTGCGATATGCGGCGGCAGAAGTACCTGCATGCGCAGCACACCGATCCGCACGTCACCCGCAAGTTGCAACACCTGGATGTTGTTTTCGGAAGTTGAGGTGGAATGACTGGCGACAATGCGGGAAAGCGGCTCATCAATTTGCTGCAGAAGCTTCATCGCCGGTCCATAGGCCAGGTTATACGCCTTGCGATTCGAGTTCTGTACCGCCAGGTCCAAGAGCTGCTTGTCGATCTGTTGAAAGTCGCGCAATGTTAGCACCACGCGGTCCATTTGTTCCAACTCGTGTGAGTCGCCGCGTTCCTTGAGAAGTTTCTCTAATTCAGTTCTCCCACGTTCCAGAACCGCAGATGCCTCGCGCGCTTGATCGGTGAAGGACTTCGTGTCATGTTCCCCGGTCGACATCACGGCACCATTCTGAGCCTCGGAATTGGCAGCGAGAGCAAGTCGCATCGCGTTCACGAGCGCCAGGCGTTTTTCCTTGAACGCGAATTGAGCAACTGGATCGCGTTCTTCCCGGAAAAACAGAACCGTGAAAAAGAGCAGCAGTAATCCTAGAACACCTGCACCCATCCAGATCAGCTCTCGTGAACCACTTTTGGCCGACATGATGTGGACTTCCTAACTGACACAGGTCAATCGCATGGCAAGTAAAAGTGAAAGTTGTCAGGAGTTTCTAACGGTTGGATCTTGTCTCCGACGCGTCAAGTGGCCTTTGGACGCGGAATCATCGTGGAGCTGAGAGATGTCGATTCAATCTCCAGCTCGGGCAGGGCCACCTTGGCCCCGCTTGTTGTGAACACGACGGGGATAATCTCTTTGGAAATGGCGGCGTCATAGACCAGGCCCAGGTATTTGTGGGCCGGGGTGGAGATCCGCAGAATCCAACGGAAGAGCCAGAGCCTCAGGTGTTGCAACGGCCTCAATCCCTTGCCTGCGATCACGTCTTCTTCACCTACCTCAACAATCCACCGGTCCGCGGCGATTGTGATGGCCTGGGCCGCCTGCAACTCGCGCAGCGCTTCGCGCACCGACGGCTGCTCCAGGTAGCCGTAGGTCGCCACGATCGAATCGATGTCATGACCGATCGGGATGACCTCGTAGCGGGATTTCAATTTGGCATACGGCCGGGAAACTTGGCGAACGTGTAAAAACACCACGTGCGACGGAAGCACGCCATACTTTTTCAGGAACACACGCAGCACGACCGGGACGTAATCTTCCGTCGACCGGATGGCTCTGGAGCACAGGAACACAGCGGCACGGTCGCTTTCCACAATTCGGCGGCGTCCCTGCACAAGTTGCCGGGCATAAGGCAAATTCTCTTGAACGGCGATCTCCAGATCGTCGAGCATGTCTCTCAGTGCGATCAACCAATCCATCTTCTTGCCCTCGCGAACGCCGAAGCGATAGAAGGCCGCACTGAGTTGCTCGCGTCCCCATTGCCAGGTGAGCATGATGATCGTCAGGCCCATCGCCACCAGGACCGGAAAGTATCCACCGTGCATGAGCTTCAACAGGTTGCTGGCAAAGAACACCAAATCAATCACCAGGAGCGGTGTGCAGACCACGATGGCGAGCCAGATGGGCCAGCGCCAGCGATAGTGGGCCACGTAGCCGAAGAGCAAGGTCGTGATGCCCATCGTCGCGGTCACGGCGATGCCATATGCGGCGGCCAGATTGCCGGCATTTCGAAAGGACAGCGTCACCACCACGCAGCCGATAAACATCAACCAGTTGATGGCGGGCAGGTAGACCTGCCCCTCGGCCTCGTGGCTCGTGTAAACCACTTCGAAGCGGGGCATGAATCCCAGCACAATCGCTTGCTTGGTGATGGAGAACAGACCCGTGATCAACGCTTGTGAAGCGATGAATGCGGCAATCGCAGAGATACACAGATCGAGGATCAGCAGTCCGAAGTCGACGGCCTCCACACCAAACTTGGGCGTCAGTGCATAGAAGCTATTGGCACGCGGCGGGATCCCGTGCTCCAGCATGTACCCGACTTGACCCGCATAATTCAACAATAGGCAAGGCAGGACGAATACCAGCCACGAGACCATCACGGGACGTCGCCCGGACAGTGCCGCGGGAAGACTCTCGCTTTCTGACGCGTGCTCGTGACTCGTCACGGCAAAGTGTCCAATGTCCGCGAACTTGGCCTCGCCCCCGGTGATCGCCAGGACGACGACCCCCAGGATGACGAACGCGCCCGCACTGGGAAAGCTCGTTAAGAACTGCCAGCCGAGCAGCGGGTTGACTGCTTCAAACACTTCCGGATGCCGAAAGATCCAGGGCAGACCTTTGGCCGCGATCCACGGAAACCAGACCAGCAACATGAACCAACCGAAAAAGCCACCGATCTTGCTGGTCCCGCGCCACTGCGCCTTGAACATCACGAACAGGCAGACCAGCGTCACGATGATGGCCGGCGTTTCGCCCAAGGGTTCAAACGCTCCGAGCATGCTGATGGGTGGTGTGATGATCCCGTCGGCCGCGAGCAATCCCGCCGCCGCCACGACCAGGTATCCCAGCAGCGTCACCCCAGCGACCTTGCCGGTGTACCCCAGCAGCAGGCTCCAGAGTGCAAACGTGCCCCCTTCACCGCGATCATCGGCACGCATCACCAGGAGATCGTACTTGACGGTCAGAAAAATCAGCGCCCAGAACACCAGGCTGAGTCCGCCCAGGAGGTCGTTGCGGCTGAGCAGGTCGGTGCCGCCGTTTTGCAGCAGCGCGGCAAGTTGCTCATCAGGCAAGTGATGATTCTTGAGCCGGATCGCCTCGCGCGTGATCTCCATGATGGTATACAGCACGGATGTCCCGATATCGCCATAGACGGTCCCTGTGGCCTCACGAATCCGCACCCACAAGCTGCGTGGATGCAAGTCCTTGCTACGGTCAGTTTTTCGGCGCTCCTCGGGGTTGCTGGGTTCTGGCGAAACGCCAGGTGATTCACTGTCTGTCGTACTCATAAAACATTGCAATCCGGGCGCCATTCGAAGTCGCTGCACCGTCAAACCACAGTCCGGTGGCAACTTTCGTCAAAACCTGAAAGTGGTTCGATTGTAGTACCGCCCGCATTCGTTGAACATCTAACAGAAAAGGACAGGTATATCTAATCTTAGATTCAAGATTGGCGCGTCGCAGGTTTCGTGGACCAAGGACTTCAATATCCCACGGACTTGTCGACGACATTGATGAGTGACTCGCCGGCGGCGAACCGTCTTAAGTTCTCACGAGTGACCTCGAGCCGACGACGGGCAACACCTGTTGACTGCCCCGCATTGTGCGGTGTGATGATGACATTGCGCGTCCACAGGGGGTGTCCCTTGGGCAGAGGTTCGGGGTCAGTGACGTCCAGCCCGGCGCCGGCGACGTGCTTGCTGTCCAGTGCCGCCACCAGGGCATCCGTGTCGACGACGCCCCCGCGCGACACGTTGATGAACAGCACTCCCGGCTTCATCATCGCGAACTCCCGAGCCCCCAGCATTTTGCGCGAGACCTTCGTCAGCGGAACGGAACTAACGACGATGTCGGCTTGCGGCAACAGTGACCCTAAAGCCTCGGGCCGATGCAGTTCGGCGACAGTCAGGGGACGCTCGATCACTTTGGGATCGGTGGCCAGGACACGCATCCCAAACGCGGCGGCCCGACGAGCAATCTCGCTGCCGATGCCGCCCAATCCTATGGTCAGCAGCGTCTTGCCAGGCAACTCGTCGAGCACCACGTCGGTCTGAACCTGGGGCCAATCCTGCTTGGGTTGAATGCGGATGAAGTGTGACATCCCACGGGTAAATCCGATTAGATACCCCAGTGCCTGATCGGCAATCTGCGGAGCATACGCGCGTTGCATATTGGTCAGAATGATGTGGCTTTCGACGAACGCGGCATCATCCATCAGATGCTCGACACCGGCACTCGACTGCTGCACCCATTTTAACGATTTGCCGGCTCGAATCAGTTCCGGCGTAATGAAGCCGTAGACGGCATCAGCCGTTTTCACGAGTTCCAGCGCTTCCTCATCGGTCTGGAAGGGAACCAATTCCAGGGTGGGCGCTGCCGCCCGCAGAATGGCCATTTCCTCCGGGGTACTGGCGGGAACAAGCACCTTCATTTTCGCGGTACCCTTGCGAGGCGCGGCCGCAGCCTGGTTGAGCAACGCGGGCACGGCTGCACTCAAGGCAGTCGCAGTGATGAAATCGCGGCGATTCATGTCAAGTCCTTCATTTCTGATGTCCATGGAGTTGCAGGCACTTCGACGTGGTGTCGTCACGACTGCGGCAGTTGCGGGCTCGAGAATTTCTCAAGCCGCCAGATCAGAATCCGACAGAGTGGGGAGAAAGAACAATGGACCCAACAAAGTCAGGCACGCCATCCCCACGATCCGTCGAATGTCGAACATATTGAGACCTCAAGTTGACGTCAGCGGTTTTATCGTTCGTCAGTGTGGTGATTGCACGGATTGCTTAAACCCCGAGAGCGCACAAATGTTTCGATTCAAAGCGTCACTGGCCCACCCAGCGAGCGTTGATCGAGAAGTGGCCTCTAATTCGCTCCGCTCACACAGGTTACGAGAACCTGTGCGACCCTGTGGTGATTGTGTAAAATTCGCACTTTTGACATGAGGAATGGTTGATGGGATGTTACAATAACGGCGACTTTTGGACCATCCTCGGCCGCTGATGTCGTTGGAACCGTTCAATTTCGGGACGACGCGGGGTCGATGTTGTATCAATGCTGTCCGCTTTTTGATTCATTCCCAAGGAATGCACAATGAGTCACTCGATTGAAATGCCTGCGTCGTCAACGGGAGTTTCTCGCCGCCAACTGTTGCAGGCGGGGGGGATCAGTGCGTTACTGGGTGTCCCTGGCATGGTGGCCGCTGGCATCAACGGCCAGACACAACTGGGGCGCGGTGCGGCTCGCAAATCGGTGATCTTCATCCTGCTGTGCGGCGGGCCGAGTCACCTTGATACGTGGGACTTGAAGCCCGAGGCACCAGATGGAATCCGCGGGCCGTACAAACCGATATCCACAACCGTGCCGGGGATGAAGATCAGCGAGCTGCACACGCGCATGGCGACGCTGACCCAGCATTTCAGCTTGATCCGGTCGATGACGCATGTGGGCAACATCAGCAACCATTTTGATGCGATGCATCATCTGCTCAGCGGCCAGGCCGACTCGCCGCCCGATGCTCCTTATATGGGTTCGATCCTGTCGAAGGTTCGCCCCAACCCGACGGCCAACAGCATTGCGTCCTACGTCTGGCTGATCAAGTGCGTTGGCGATCCGGTGTTTTGTGCTCCGAACATTGGCACCGGCGGCCACTTGGGAGCCGTCCACAGCCCACTCTTCGTCGGATCGGCCGCCAATCATCCGGCACTACCGACGTTCAAGGCTCCGGAAGAACTGTATCCGGCCGTTTCTCCCGATCGAATGCTCGATCGTCGCCGGCTGATTGATGGCCTGGAACCGACGAGCAGCCTTCTCGACAAGAACCGCACCACGAAAGACTGGCAAGAACTCCACAAACGGGCCTTCGACCTGACGAGTGGTTCAGCGGGTCGCCAACCGTTCGAGCTGGAACGCGAACCGGCGGAAGTGCGCGATCGTTACGGTCGGCATCCGTTGGGGCAGAACTTACTGCTGGCGCGGCGTTTGGTGGAAGCGGGCGTCGGCTTTGTCACAGTGAATGGCTGGACAGGGATTGCGCCCGAAGGGGGCGGCGGTGCACCGAGTTCCAGTTGGGACATGCACGGCGGCGAGATGGGCATGGGGAACGCCTTTGGCAACGGTTCCTACGGCATGGGTTATTGCCTGCCGAGGCTGGATGAAGGCTTGTCGGCGTTGCTCACCGATCTTAAGGATCGCGGGATGCTCGACGACACAATGGTCATCTGCATGGGCGAATTCGGACGCACGCCCGTGATCAACGCAGCCGCGACGAATCCCGGCCGTCAACATTGGCCATCGTGTTATTCGGCAATCATTGCGGGCGGCGGCATCCGCGGCGGAGCAGTCTATGGAGCTTCCGACAAGACCGCCGCGTTCGTCAAAGACAAACCGGTCCGCGCCCAGGACCTCAGCGCGACGATCTATCACTCGCTGGGTGTGCCGCTGGAGACTCGCCTGGGCAGCGACGGCTTTACCCGACCAATCAGTTCCGGCGAACCGCTCTTCGATTTGTTCGGATAGTCGCGGCTGTATTGTTTACGCACTACGCTACGCCTCTCTCGAAGACAATAAAAGAACAAGGCAATAAAGGACAGGCATATATTAGAGGCATGCCTGAATGTTAGCGAGACAAATGAAATCCAGATTCGAGCGGCAGCGAGCGGCGGTAGTCCGTGTGACGATCGCCCGCAATTACCACGCATTGTCGATGTGACATCGAGATATGCGTGCAGAGGACGGCTGACATAATTCGAAAGAGCGCCCCGGCCATGAGAGAAGTGCGAATCACTCGGTCGTGGAGAACATCGTCAGCCGGCGTGAGGTGCGGTCAACGCCGAGTGGCGGCCGGTCACGTTCTTCACGAAGCGGCGACCTTGCTTCGCGGCGATCTCTGTCAGCCGCGCGTCGTTGCCGAAGTAACTGCCCACGCGTTTCGTTGGGCCCAGCAGTTTCTCCAGCGTCGCCTGCCAGCCGTGAGCGTCAATCCCCAGTCGCGACAACAACGCCGGCGTCTCCGACGCCACCCGAGCCTTGCCCGGTCGCACCATACGGCTGGTCCAATCGACCAATTGCAGATAACCCGTCAGCGAGATCCCGTGCAACATTCCAGCCAGGCCGTGACCGTTGGGGTCTCGTTTGTCTTCAATGGGGAACAACCAGTGATCCTTCTCCAGGTGGACCTTCGAGACATACGGCGAACCCTCACGCAGCTTGTCGAGCTTCCCCTGGGCCGCACAATGCTCGACCCGAGCCTTCACCGATGTATGCGGCGATTTCTCAGGAGTGGCTGCGATTCCTGCGGCCACGGGATTCAAATCGATGTACGCACACGTCGCCAGCAGACTGGCTTCATCGAGAATCGCGATCGACTTGAACCGACCTTCCCAGAAGGCTCCCGTGCAGTCGTCTTCCTTGTTGGCTCGGCGAGCAATCGGTTCCTTGAGAAACTTCATGAACCAGCCCAGGTCGCTCAGGCGGCGCCGAGATTCCGCGATCCAATCGGCATCTTGCACGCGGTCGGCGATCCACTGTTTCGTGACAGTCAACGGCTTACCATCAATGCCCCGAGGCGGACACAACACCAGCCAGCGACGAGCCACATCCTCAGCGGACCATTCTGCAGCCTGCGGCAAATTCAAATGCAGCAGCACATGGAGATGATTATCCATGACGGCAAACCCGCAGACATCAATGGCAAAGATGCCGGCGAGTTCCTGGAGTCGCGTTTCGATCCACTGTTTGCGATGAGAGTGCCCCTCACCACACAGCAA
>CAMAVF010000022.1 GCA_945861445.1 Planctomicrobium piriforme
CAAGATGGCCTATGTCGCCGCGGGAATTGCGTTCTTCACCTATCTGGTGGGCAGCATCGCCTGCTTCTGGCTGCCGGAACCGCAAGAAGGCGAATTCGGCGACGATTAGTTCCGGTGCCATTCGTCTCATGTGTCCCATAAGTCCCATAAGTCCCATAAGTCCCATAAGTCCCATCAAAATCAATGGGACGAATGGGACTGATAGGACTGATGGGAAACCCACGAACCCGGCCGAACGGCATCGTCTCCGTTCAGATCCAACAAAAAAAGCCTGAGTGTAGACAGAATCTACACACAGGCTGGATTTGCTTAACGACCGAATGCTTCACGCATCCCGGAACTAGGCGGGGGGCGGAGCCAGCGGCTCTTTCTTCTCGGTGATTACCGGGCAGGTCGGAGCCAACTCGGCGTTCAGTTCCTTGTAGTCCTTCCACTGCTCAGGCAGATTGTCTTCATGGAAGATCGCAAGAACCGGGCATTCCGGAACGCAGGCTTCGCAATCGATGCATTCATCGGGGTGGATGTACAGCATCTGCTCGCCCTCGTAGAAGCATTCCACGGGGCAAACCACCACGCAATCGGTGTACTTGCAAGCGAAACAGGGTTCGGCGACGATATGGGTCACGCTCTATCCTTTCGTACATGACGACCTGGGTTTGCAACTGCCATCCACCGGCGGCTTATTACCCGGCCCCTCATCGATGAATTTCTGAGTCTAAATCGGTCAGGCAGCGGTCCCGGCTGTAAGCTTTACGACCGCAAACCAACGCGAAACCGGCTTTTGATACGTTTGGATTGCAGTTCGCTTCTCAGCGATCAGAAATCGACCGCCACAGACTCAAACCGCTTATGATACGAGATGTTATAGTTCCATCCGCCAGAGTGTCAAGCGGATCATTTACACGTTTTCGTTAAGTTAAATCGTAGTATTCGGCACTGATTGGCCCTGCGGCATTCATCCGCTACAATACTGCACGGCGGGTCGTAGGTGATTTGACCCCGGAAAATCCAATACCTCACGCTGCGACCCGAAGATTGAGATGCCGTCCATGATGCAGAGAACTTGTCAGGCCTGTCACAAGCAATATCTTCCCAAGACCCTGCCCGGAGGCATGCTGAACCGCAACTACAAGAACTGTCCCTATTGTGGATCGGACAAGACGGCAGTGATCGCCGGCAGGATGGATAATATCCCTCAGTTGCAACGCAAGGGGCCCCCGACTTCGGCCGGCTTCAGCCATAATCGCAAGAAGCCGCCGACCCATTGACTCCGTCACCTGACTCTCCGGGGTCGGGTACATCCCCCTCCTTCTGAAGTGACCGTGCCGTGGCTGGGCCTGCTGCTGGAATGATCGTGGTTCGCGGCGCCCGGACGCACAATCTGCGACACCTGGATGTCGATATTCCCCGCAATCAACTGGTGGTAATCACCGGCGTCAGCGGCAGTGGCAAAAGTTCCCTCGCCTTCGACACCCTGTATGCCGAAGGACACCGGCGTTACCTCGACTGCCTGTCGGCACACACGCGGCAGTTGCTCGAACATCTCGCCCGGCCGCCGCTCGACAGCCTGGAAGGTCTGCCGCCGACTTTGTGCATCGAGCAGCGAACAGGCACAGCCTCTTCGCGAGCCACTGTCGGGACGCTGACGGAAATCCACGACCACCTGCGGGTGCTCTATGCCCGCGCCGGAAGTCCTCATTGCCCGACTTGCGGTACGGCGATCTCGCAACAGTCGCCCCAGACGATTGTCGACCAGATCCTGGCCTTTGAAGCGGGCCGCAAGGTGATGCTGCTGGCGCCGCTGGTACGCGGTCGTAAAGGTGTACATGCCGAGATCTTCGCCAAGATCGTGCGGGAAGGATTTGTACGCGCCCGCGTGGATGGTGAAATTCTCGATGTGACCGACGCACCGCCGCTGGCCAAGACGAAGCCGCACACCATCGAAGCGGTGATCGATCGGATTGTGGTCAAAGCGGGCTTGCGTGACCGCCTGGATGAATCGGTGGCGTTGGCCTTGAAGCATGGTGACGGCGCCTGCGTCGTCAGTCAGCAAGTCGGGGAGGGCTGGCAGGATCACCTTTACAGCAGCCGTTTTGCCTGCCCGCAATGCGAGATTAGCTTTTCCGAGATTGAGCCGCGAACCTTCAGCTTCAATAGCCCGTATGGTGCCTGCCAGTCCTGCCAGGGCCTGGGGCACACGGTCGAAGACCCTGGCGTGGCCTGCCCGGCCTGCGGCGGCGAGCGTCTGCAGCCCATTGGTCGCGCGGTGACGTTTCAAGGAATGAATCTGCCGCAGTTCACCAAGTTGACGGTGACTGCCGCCCGCAACGTCGTGGAAAAGTGGCTGGCGGATTGTCAAACATTGGAGCAGGGGTCGGGTGCCATTGGCTCTGCCAGTGCGACCGGGCAACTGATTGCGCAACGCTTGCTGACGCATGTGGCGAGTCGCCTGCGTTATCTCGATCAAGTCGGGGTCGGATATCTCAGTTTGAATCGCGCCGCCAACACGCTGTCGGGCGGAGAATTCCAACGGACGCGGTTAGCCGGATGCCTGGGTGCTGGATTACTGGGGGTCTGCTATATCCTGGATGAACCGACCATTGGTCTGCATCCACGCGACACGCAGCGACTGCTGGAGACCCTGCAGGAACTCCGCGATCAAGGTTCGAGCGTCCTGGTTGTCGAGCACGATTTGGATGTGATCCGGCAGTCGGACTACGTTCTCGACCTAGGCCCCGGAGCGGGATCCGCCGGCGGCCAGTTGTTGGCTGCAGGCACCCCGGCGGCGATTGAAACCGTTTTCGAGTCCATCACCGGAGCCTACCTGTCGGGTCGCCTGCAAGTGGCTGAGCAACAAGTGAATCCCAGCACTCCGCGAGTTCGGCATATACGTGCAGATCAGCAGTGGCCCGCGTTAAAAGTGACTGATGTCTGTGTCCACAACTTGCAGCACGTGACGGTGGAATTTCCGTTGCAGTCGCTGGCTTGTGTCTCCGGCGTCAGCGGTTCCGGGAAAAGTTCCCTCATTGCCGAAGCACTCATCCCGCTGTTACGAGATCGTCTGCAGGGCACAGCGACTGCCAACAAGTTGTGTGGCCAGCTGAGCGGTGGCGACGAATTGCAGCGCCTGGCGGAAGTCGATCAGGCTCCCCTGGGTCGCTCGGGACGTTCAAACCCAGCCACATATTCCGGTCTGTGGGACGAAGTTCGCAAGCTGTTCGCGCGGACTCGAGAAGCCCGCGTGCGCGGATTCCGTTCGAACCGGTTCAGCTTTAATTCCTCCGAAGGCCGCTGCCCGGCGTGTCACGGGCATGGCGTGCATCGGGCCACCCTGAGCGTTCTAAGCGAACTGCCGCTGATCTGCCCGGTCTGCCAGGGAAAGCGCTTCAATCCAGCGACGTTGGAGGTCAAGTACCGCGGTCACTCCGTGGCCGAGATCCTGGACCTGCGCATCGCCGAAGCGGCAGAGTTCTTCGCGAATTATTCGCAGTTGGCGCGGCCGTTGAAAATGTTTGTCGAAGTGGGACTCGGCCACCTGACACTCGGGCAGCCAGCGAATACGCTCTCTGGCGGGGAATCGCAACGCGTAAAGCTGGCCACGGAACTCGGTCGCGACCATCATTCCCCGACGTTATTCGTGCTGGATGAACCGACAACCGGTCTGCACCCGCACGACATCCAGCGACTGCTGCACATCTTGCTGCGGCTGGTCGAGCAACGGCATAGCGTCATCCTGATCGAACACCACCTGGAGGTGATCGCCGCGGCCGACTGGGTGATCGATCTGGGCCCAGAGGGAGGCGCCGGCGGAGGCCAGATCAGGGCAGTCGGCACTCCACAGCAGATCGCCGCACAGGGTGCAGTCAGCCATACCGGTGCTGCCCTGCAGGAGCTGTTCCAGCGGCGGCCGGCGTTGTCGTAGACTGGTCTGTCATAATTCCCATTCTTCCGATGATTCCCATCAATGCATGGGAATCATCGGAAGAATGGGAATTATGGGATCAATGCTGTTCAAAGAAAACTATGACGCTAATGTGCCGCGGCAGGTAGGTCGACGAAGTACGCCTTACCGTCACTAGCCGCGACCAACGCACGTTTACCGTCGGGTGTGTAACAGGCGTGGTAGCAGACCACCGGCAACTTTGTCGTAAAGAGCGCCTGTCCCGAGGCCACATCCCAGACATTCAGATTGCCCGCGTAACCGACCGTCAGCAGCCGGGTCCCGGCGGCGTTGTACTGCACGCGATAGATATCGTCCTTATGGCCTTCAATGGTCTTGACGAGCGTCCCGTCCAGATTCCAGACGAAGACCTTGTGATCTGTTCCGGCCGCGGCAATCTGCTGGCCGTTGGGGCTGAAGGCGACCGTGTAAACGGACGATGTGGCTCCGGCAAACTTGCGAATTTCTGCGCCATCCTTGCCGTGTAAACGCACGGTCTTATCACCCCCGGCTGTCACGAATGAGTTGCCGTCGGGACTGTAGACGACTCCATAAATCTGAGCTTCCTGAGCCGTCAACGCTTTCGCCGTACCGGGCTTGGCCAACTCCCACAGGCGGACAGTCTTGTCGTTCGACGCCGACGCCAGCGTCAAACCGTCCGGGCTGAAGGCCACGCTGTAGACCTGCGAAGCGTGTCCGGTCAAGTTCATCGAAAATGTGCCGAGGGCAATGTTCCACACCTTCAGGCTACCGTCGGCACTCGACGTATAAGCCGTCTGGTTGTTGGGAGCAAACACCAGTCCCGAAACCGGGGCCGTGTGCCCTTTCAATTCTTGAATCGGATCGAAGTTCTTATCTTTCGGAGGAGGGGGCATCGGCGGCACGGGATCGTAGCTCCGCACCACCTGATCGCTTCCGGACGCAATCAGCTTCTTACCATCCACGCTGTAGGCGACGCCGGTGACTTCGGCAGGTGTGGTGAACTTCATCTGCACCAGATTGGGGTCGTTCATGTTCCACAGGAAGAGAAACTTGTCGCGGCCTCCCCCGGCAATTTGCTGGTTGTCGGCTCGGATGGCGACCGACAAGGCCGGACCGGTATGGCCGGGGAACGCGCGGACCGGATTGCCGCTGCCGAAATCCCAGACCTTGATGCTGCCGTCTTCACCCGCCGTCGCATAGACCGAACCATTGGCCGCCAGGGCCAGATCGTACACAGCCTTATCATCGGCCACATTGGCCCGAACAATCGACTGCGTCTGGATGCGTGTCGTCATGTCGGTGCCACCGGTGATGATGGTCTTCTGATCCGGAGCAAACGCGACAGAATTCACGGCGCCGGTGTGACCGACCCAATGCTCCAGTTGACGATTCAACTTCAAGTCCCACAGCCGCGTCGTCTGGTCGGCACTTGTCGATACCAGCCGGGTCACGTCCTGGCTGAAGGCCAGTGCTTGAACGGGGCCCGTGTGGCCCGTCAATGTCGAGACCGGCTTGGCGTCGGCCAATTGATAGGTCCGCACAATGTTGTCGGCCCCGGCGACGGCTGCCAATGCGTTATTCGATGCCACCGCCAATTGATTCGCGGGAGCCCCCGTGTCAATTGAGAAGATCGCCGCGCCGTCGTTGGCGTTCCAGACTTTCAAATTCTTGTCCTGACTGCACGTCAGCAGTTGGGCACCGTTGGGAGTGTAAGCCACCCCAGTCACCGGACCCGCATGCGCCAGCACGCGGACTTCAGCACCGTCTGCCACATTCCACACCTTCACCTTGCCAGCAGCGTCACCGGCGGCGATTTGTGTACCGTTCGGATGGACAGCCACGGCCGTGATTGCTCCCTCTTGGGCGGCAAATGCCTTGATTAACGCTCCAGTGTTGACGTCGTACCAGCGGGCAATCTTGTCTTCACAACCGGTTGCCAACTGGCCTCCGTTGGGAGCAATCGCCGCCGCCTTCACAGCACCGCCATGTCCGTCAAAATTGCGGATCGGGGCGCCGTCAGCCACATTCCATAACCGACAGGTTTTGTCGGCACTCGCCGTGACCAACTGCTGGCCGTTCGCACTCAGCGACACCGCCAGGACCGGTCCGGTGTGCTTTTCCTTGACTTCACGCGGAGCCACAATTTGCGTGGGCCACAACTTCACCAGGCCGTCGCTGCCTGTCGTCAGGATTTGGGTATTGTTGGGATGATAGGCCAGGCCGGTCACCGGCCCCGCATGGGCCCCCAGCGTCCCTTGCAGAACCCCGTCAGCCACATTGAACAGTCGGAGTTGCCCGACGTCATCTGTGGCAGCCAACTGCATGTTGTCCGTGCGAACTTTGACTTTCGTCACGGCACCAGCACCCGCGGGAAAGTCGCGGGCGAGCTTTTGATCGGCCGTCGTCCACAGCTTGACGGTTTTGTCCGCGCCACCTGTCGCGACGCTCAGGCCATCCGTGTTGACGGCGACCGCAGTGACCGCTCCCTGATGTCCGGTGACCGTGGCCGTGGGGGTCGACACGGGGATGTCCCACACTTTGGCACTGTTGTCCAACGATCCCGATGCCAGACGCTGGCCATCCGGCGAGAATGACAAGCTCAGAACCAGATTCGTGTGTCCTTCGAACGTGCGCACCAGCTTGCCGGTCGCCGCTTCCCACAGCTTGATCGTCTTGTCAAATCCGGCCGTTGCAATCGTCTTGCCATCGGGCGAGAACAACACGAAATAACACGGATCAGAATGCCCCGAGAGTTCTTTGAGCGCCGGATCCTGAGCCCACGCAGCGGTCGCCAGCAGGCCACCACTGACGATCAGGCAACACAGCCATGACAAAAAAGAACGCAGCATTCGCTGAGAGCAGATCCGCATGTTCGACCTTTCCGACGCGTCAAAACCGAGCGCACTTTATCGACAATTCCCAGCCTGCCAGTTTCGCGGGCATTGTGAGAGGTGTCAACAGTTGCATCAAGTTTGATGCGTTGAATTGGCGAGCCGGATCGACACAGGCCATAGCCGCACCTCACCAGAGTGCGGGCGATCTATGGGCCGGCCCGCATTCTGGCGAACGCGGCTACACAATCATTGGTAGCCGCACCTCGCCAGAGTGCGGGTGCGGGTGATCTACGAACGAGCCCGCGTTCTGGCGAACTCGGCTACACAATTGCCCTATTTAGCCGTACAGCTCGGTGACGGGTTCGCCGTCGCTGATGCGATGCGGGCGATTGGCCACGTCGTTCAGCATCAGATCGTGCGGAATGCCCAGCCGATCAAACAGAGTTGCCGCGATGTCATCCGGTCGGACAGGTCGGTCCTTGACTTCGGCCGCGTGGGCATCGGTCGCGCCATACACCTGACCGCCCCGAATCCCGCCGCCCGCCATCAGGATCGAGTAGGCTTTCGCCCAGTGATCGCGACCGCCCCCGGGACTGTTGTTGATGCGCGGCGTACGCCCCATTTCACCCATCACAATCACCAGCGTGTCATCGTACAGGCCGCGATCGTAGAGATCCGTCAATAATGCGGACAGGGACTGGTCAAGTTCCGGCAGCAGATGGGAATCGTACAGCTTGTAATGATCGAAATGCGTATCCCAGATCTGGAAGGCGGACAGCCCCGTATTGGGGGGATTCGACACGGCATTGGCCGTCACGAACCGGACCCCCGCCTCGATCATCCGTCGGGACAACAGCAGCACCTGACCCATTTCGTGCCGGCCGTAGCGATCGTGCGTCGCGGCCGATTCCAGCGACAGATCAAACGCCGTCCGCGAATCGGCCGACAGGATCAAATCAAATGCCTTGCCCTGCACGGCATCCAGTGTGAGCGATGAGGCTTGCCGGTGAGCCCGAGCGAATTCATCGTCAATTCCGGCCAGCAGACTGCGCCGGGCCGACAGCCGGCCCGAACTCACATCAGGCGGCAACTGCAAACCTTCTGGGATTGGCAGCTTACCTTCCCACTTCGGCGAGCGGTTCATCATGCGGTTGCGAACGACGGGAAATGGGTCATAGGCCAGTCCCAGCCAGCCGCCACCGGCACTGGGCGTGGGGAACCCCATGTCGAACAGAAACGTCGGCGTCAACACAAACGGCGGCATCTTGTCCGGCGGCGGCAGGACCCGCGCGACGACTGAGCCATACGTGGGATGATCATTCGGCGTGGGCGAGATATTCGCATCGGTGCCCGGTGAATGCCCACTCAGCGCATACGCCGCGCTGCTGTTGTGCGCACTGAGATGATGTGTCGCCGAGCGAATGATCGCATACCGGTGGGCCAGAGCGGCCAACTGCGGGAGCTTCTCTGAAATCTGAATCCCTGGAACGGATGTCGAAATCTGCCGGTACGGCCCGCGAATGGCATCGGGCGCACCCGGCTTCATATCAAACGTGTCGAGCTGTGACGGACCACCGTTGAGAAATACAAAAATGCAGTGCTTGGCCGGTCGATCTGCGACTGTGGCCGCAGTCGCCTCATGGCGCAGCATATCAGTGAGCGTCAGTCCACCCAACGCCACGGCGCCGGCACGCAACAATTGCCGCCTGGGCAATAACGCCTCTTGCCACGGTGAAATGCGTACCGGCTGATCACTCATTAGCGTCTTTTTCTTCCTGTTCCTCGTCGATGTTCAGGTCCAGTGTCGTGTGCCAGTGCCGGCCATCCTGCAATCCAGCCCTGCACCGTCACGTCCAATGGCACCCTGTTCCCAACATTGATCGAGAATTACCATTCACCATTGATGACTTCACTGCCGCCCTTGGTCCCGAGATAGGACAGCACCATCAAGTTAGTGTTGTCGCTCGCAAACCTGACGGAACCATCGACCATGGCGAGGTGTGCCCCACCCGTATGATAGCTGCGGAATCCCGAACCATCGTAATAGCTGCCGGCGTTCGGACGGTTGATGCCGTTGACCGTGGAGGCCACGGCCCAGGTCCCCATCCATTGTGCATAGTTGGTCCCCTGTCCATTTCGGAGATACGTTCCTTCTCCGGCCAACAGCGTACTGGACGTACCGTCAATGACTTCCTTGATCGAAATCCTGTCTGCACGGTAATGAAACATCCCGGGGCCGTTGCCCATCGGGGCGACATGGTTCAGGCCCTGATTGGTACAGAGGCAAGTCGTTTGAGCGGAACCACACAACCCACAACCCGGGCCCGCTGAAGCATGCATTGATGCCGGGCCGGCGCTGCCGCGATAGCTCGCCAAGGCGGCCGTCGTACTCGAGACACAATCGCCGTCCGCTGTAAACGTCGTATTCACCGACGGTGACACTTCGCTCGGACAGATATAGACAGGAATCACCTGAGTCTGTTCCGGCATGGCCGAGACTGTTGACAGCGCCAACGGGCTGACGAGCAGGATCTTAGAATACAAGGGCGTCTGATCCACATAGGGCAGGATAAAGACGCGCCAGTTGAAACCCATCCGAGGCGTAAATCCCGCGCTCGCCGACAGCGATGTGTCGTATCCGACACTGGCTCCATAAGGAAACACACCAAATGTGTCGTGGTAGTTCTGACAGGCCAACGCGACTTGCTTCAAGTTGTTCTTGCATTGAGAACGCCGGGCGGCTTCTCGAGCTTGCTGCACGGCAGGCAGCAAAAGTGCGATCAAGACCGCGATGATTGCAATAACCACCAGCAACTCGATCAGTGTGAATCCTCGTCGACGCAACGAAACGGCGCAATTCGGCATGTGAGGGATCCTTAACAAAAGAAGTGAAATGGAAATACGTCCGGAATGGCGTCCTCAAAAAGAGAAAACCGAAATGGAATAAAGAGATGGAAACACTGACCAAACACTTTGTCGACAATACACACGGACGACTTGCGTTTCAAGTGGAAAAATCAACGGCCGGTCAGAATTACACCACAACCGCTCAATTCTCCGTAGCTTGACTCTCCAGAGTCGAGCGATCCTCCGCCAGTCACCGAGTCCATCTACTAAGCCAGAATGTCGCGCACCACTTTCGCCTTGGTGATGGCCACGTCGGTCAAACTGCCGGGGCGACCATCGTGGGGATATGTCAATCGTTCGTGATTGAGCCCCATCGCATGCAGTAGCGTGGCGTGCAGATCATGGACGGTCACGACGTTTTCCACCGCCTGATAGCCGAAATCATCCGTGCGACCGTAGCTGAACCCTTGCTTGAAGCCCCCTCCGGCCACCCACAATGAATTGGCGTGACGATTGTGATCGCGCCCGTCAGTCCCCTGGGAGACCGGTAATCGGCCAAACTCACCGCCCCACAGGACGATTGTTCGATCGAGCAACCCGCGTTGCTTCAGGTCCTGGACCAACGCCGCACTCGGTTGATCCACGCGGGCGCAATTCGCCTGCAGTGTGGCGGCGTTCTTGCTGTGTGTATCCCACGGTTGCCCGGCCAGGAAGAGTTGCACGAAGCGGACGCCCCGTTCGATCAGCCGGCGGGCGATAATGCAGCGGGCCCCGTACTCCGCGGTTACGGGGTTGTCGAGTCCATACATCTTCCGCGTGGACTCAGTCTCCTGCGACAGGTCGAGCAACTCCGGGACGGCGGTCTGCATCCGGGCTGCGATTTCGAAGTCGGAAATTCGGGCTTCCAGCTCAGAGTTGCCGGGGTGCTGCCGCAGGTGTTCGCTGTTGATCTGCTTCAGAAAGCCCAGTTGCCTGACCCGCGCGCCCGGTGTGATCTCCTTGGGTGTTTTCAGATTCGGCACAGGAGAATCGCCCGATCGAAACGTCGTCCCCTGGTATTCGGCAGGTAGCCAGCCGGAAGTCCAGTTCCGCACGTTGTCGACCGGCATTCCACCCGGATCGGTCAGGACAACATAGGCCGGCAGGTTCTCGTTGACGGTTCCCAAACCGTAGCTGATCCACGATCCCCAGGTAGGATAACTGGCCTGAAACTTCCCGCTATGAATCAGACGCAGTGCCGATTCATGATCCACGGACTCAGTCGTCACGCTGCGGACCATCGTTAGTTCATCAACAATTTTGGCCGTATGTGGCAGAACCTCACTGACCTCGATCCCCGATTTGCCATGCGGCTGAAATTTGAACGGCGACGCGAGCACATTGCCGCGCTGATTCGGAAAATGAATCTCCAGATCCCCTTCGTACTTCTGACCATTACGTTTGGTCAGTTCAGGTTTGGGATCAAACAGATCCATTTGACTGGGGCCGCCGTGCTGGAACAGACAGATCGCAGCGTCGGCAGTGGGCGTGTGATGTGGCTGCCGCAAACGGCGCGTTCCCGCCGCAGCCGAGGCCGCCTTGTCGAATTCCAAGCCCATCAAATGTGCGAGCGCCATGGCCCCCAGGCCGCCCATCGACTGCCCCAGGAACGCGCGACGGTATTGATCGAAGTGCATAAAAATGTCTCTACATTATTCCAGGTACAGAAACGGACTGCTGGCCAACAGCATCTGGCACCAGTCAGCCCAGGCTTGTTCCACCGCGTTGGCCTGCCCGGGATATTCGGCGGGCTGAGCCTTTAGGAATTCCTGGCTGCCCGACAATTCCTCGGCTGACGGCAGGCGGCCGAAAGTCAATTGAAACGCCAGGCGAACGGCCGCCGCGTCATTCGCGCTGGCTGCCGCACGGACGCGTTTCGCCAGGGCCACAGCCCGCAGTCGGACAAATTCCGAGTTCAACAGTTTTAAAGACTGCAGCGGCACCGTCGTACTGGTCCGTGCCGTGCAATTGAAAACAATCGACGGGGCATCGAACGCCTCCAGCATGCCGATGACCTGTGTACGCCGTTGTTGCTGATAAACACTGCGGCGCGTCGCACCGGCGACTTGTTCTCCGACAACGACATCGCCGTCACCCGCTCGTTCAGTGGCGATGTAGGGCCCGAACATTTGCGAGTCCAACTCGCCACTGACCGCCAGCATGGCATCGCGGATCGCTTCGGCATCCAGACGCCGCAACGAGTATCGGGACAGCAATAGGTTCTGTGGATCTATCGTCTGGACCTTGGCATTCGGTTGACTCGCCTGGCGGTACGTCGCGGAATTGACGATCAAGCGATGCACGGCCTTCGCACTCCAGCCCTGCGCGACGAATTGCTGGGCCAGGTAGTCCAGCAGCTCGGGATGAGTGGGCGGACTGCCCGAATAGCCAAAATTGTCGGGCGTCGCGACGATCCCTGTCCCGAAATGATGTTGCCACCAACGGTTCACGGTCACGCGGGCCAGCAAGGCCGCAGACCGCGAATCAGGCTGCGTCAACCAGCGTGCCAACGCCAGCCGGCGCCCGGTGGTTTGCATCGCCTGAGTCGGCTCGGTCGTCGGTGGAGATGACGAACTCGCTTCGACCAACACCCCGGGGGGAGCCGCGTTGACTTCTTCGCCCGGCGACTTGTAACTGCCGCGAGTCAACAGATGGACCTTGGGCTGATTGGCTGACAGATCACCCACCACGGCCAGTTTGCCAATCGCGCCCGGACGTTTGGCTTCCAGGACTTTGAGGTCGGCCTCCAGGACTTTCCGCTGTGCCTGATGGGCTTCGGCGTTCGCCTTGCGGTCACCCTTGAGTTCGCTGGGAGTCGTGCTGGCTTCAATCAACACGTTGTCCACGACAAAGCTGCGCCCGCAACAGTATTCAAAGCCAAATCCCCCATCCGGAAGCTGGCCAGCCGTAAACGTGACCTTGGCGTCTTCGACCAATCCATCAACGACTTGATGCACATCGAATTTGCCACCCCCCGCGTTCGTGACACGGACTCCGTAGTTCCGACCGGGGACATAGCCGCTGTTGCCAATTTTTCCGCCCGGAACGCTGTCGGCGCCGGGATAGTCGGCGTACGCGGTGGCCTGACCAGCCGCAGCTCCGTCGAACAGGATGTTGCCCCCGCCGCCCGGCAGCGAGTCGTTAAAGTCCCGCAGGGCAATCAGGTATCCCACGTAAGGAGCCGTCTCCCCACCTGCCACCAGGTCGAACGTCACCTGTATCCAGCCCCCCTCCGCATCAGGAGTCCAATCGAATTTCTGCCGGGTCGAAATGGCACGATCACCAGCCGACCCCGATTCGACAATCCGTAGCGTCCCCTTGCTCGCATCTGCAGCCGGAGCCGCGGCGGAATCCAAGTTGACGGCTGGTGTCCCGGCCGGAGACGCATCACCGGGCGCCGTATTGCTCCAGAGTTCGCTTAACTTCCGCTTGGAATCGTCGAAATTGTCGGCGAAGACTTCCTTACCATGCTCGCGGTTCTGCAGCGCCCAATCGGCGTACTGTTTGCGCCGGGCCGCGATCTGCGTATCAAGCTCTTTATTGAGCCGTGCATGCTCGGCGACTTGGGCCGCCGTCGCGGTCGAGATCACCCGTTCTTTCGGCTTCACCCATTGTTCCACATTGAAGGCGGGATAGATGACCGCCTGCAACTGATAATAGTCGCGTTGCGAGAACGGTTCGAACTTGTGATCGTGACATCGGGCGCATTGCACCGTCAGCCCGAAGAGGGACGACCCCATGATCTGCACGGTCCCTTCCAGCACCGCATATTTGTCGGCTCGCACCTCGTCCGGATTCCCGTCACTGCCGTCGGTCCCATCCGGACTGTTGCGCAGGAAATGGGCCGCTTCGAGCAACTCGACCATCTCCGGAGTGACGTCGCCGCCGGGCCGATATCCGGCCAGTTCATCACCCGCGAGTTGCTCACGAATGAACTGATCCCACGGCTTGTCGGCATTGATCGCCCGGATGACGTAATCGCGATAGCGATACGCATAGGGTCGATCCGTGTCGGCACCGAAATAGCCATTGCTGTCGGCATAGCCCGCGGTATCCAGCCAGTACTTGCCCCAGCGCTCGCCGTACCGCTGAGAGCGCAAGTAGCGTTCGACCATTTTTTCATAGGCTTGAGCGCTCTTGTCGTTTTCAAACGCCTCGACCTCCTGCACAGTCGGTGGCAGACCGATCAGATCGAACGCGACTCGGCGAATCAAAGTCGTGCGACTGGCCGCAGGACCAATCGTCAAGCCCACATCCTCCAGTCTGGCTTCGATGAAACGATCCACCGGCGTCAGAATGCGGGTGTCGTGCTTGACCTTGGACAACTCGACATTTGGCAGTTTCTGGAACGCCCAATGCTCGTCACCGTGGGGTTCGGCGGAAACTTTTTCTGGCAGACCGGGTGCTCCCGCTTCGATCCACTTTTTGAGCACCGCTTTTTCTTCGGGAGGCAACGGCTGGTCTTCCGGCATCTCGTCCGCGACGACGCGCTGCCAAAGCACGCTCTTCTGCAGATCACCCGGCACGACCGCCGGCCCGTGCTTGCCGCCCCGCTTAATACCCGGCGGCAGGGCGAGATTCAGCTTGCCTTCCAGTTTGGCTGGGCCGTGGCAACTGACGCACCGCGTTTTTAAGACGGCCATCGCCTCCGTGCGAATGTCCTGTCGGGCCGGATCTTCTCCAACGGCCACGGACACATTCAGAGCCAGAAAGGCCAGCAGCGCACGAGTCGATTTTGCCATGCGAAAAGTCCAGATCGAAAAGGCGAGCGTCCGGTTCCCGCCGGATAGCGTTGAATCAGGTGGAAGTCGCAACCCCATTGTATGTTATGAGAAGTCTGTCGACAAACACACTGCACTTCACGAAGAGTGCAACCAGAGATGGGTCGCGAGATTTTGCCCAAAACACCGCGCAAATCAGCCGGCACGCGCTAGCGTCCGGTTTCTACGGGAATGGTTCCAACCGTGCCTGTTGAAAAAGGTGTCTGGAACTCTCCGAACGTCGAAACAACGCTCGATTCCGTGTGGTTGGCAAAGTTCCAGACACCTTGTTTCAACAGGCTGCTAGCGCCCTACGGCTGATGAATAATCCGCCTCACCCGGGGCCCGTGCTGGGATATAACGGTGCGGCCCAGGGAATCAAATTGAAATACTCCTTGAGCAGCACGTGCAAGCGATCCTGATCGAGGACTCCCTTGCACAGGAATTGCTCGGCCACCTGCAGCGGATCCTCCTGCTGTAGAATCAGCAGTCCGACCAGTTGATCCTCACTGAGGAAATCGCGTCGCACGGCGATCGTTCCAAACCGGTCCTGGGTTTCCTCTTGCTCGTCGAGAATCTGTTCGATGTCCTGAGGTTTCAGCAATTCCTGACGCAGCGCGATCTCTCCAAGTTGAATGCGCTGCTGCTTGAAGTCGATGAGTGCCCTGCCGACGCGCGGGATGTCCAGGACCCCCTCGGCAATCAACCAGCGACTGAATCGAAATTGATTGATCATGAACAGTCGCTGTAACTCCACTTCATTCACGAGGGAATCAAAGTAGATGTGATTTCCGCCGCCGGCAGCCGCTTCCTGCACGGCCTTGCTGGCGGCAGCGACGATGCTGGGGGCCGGATTGGGGTCATTGCGAAAGGGAAGCGCCAGGGTCGCCCCGACACAAACCGTCAACGGCACGGGCTGGCCCGTCCAGATCAGTCTTTCACCAGCGATGCGACCGCGAATCCGATCGGCCAGGCGTTGCATGCCCTTCGCGGTGGGATCACAAGCCAGGATCGTGAACTGGTTGTCGCAACGGGCGATGGTATCCGAACTCCGGAGCAGATCTTTCAGCAATCCGCCGACCCGTTTCAAGACCACGTCGCCGAAGCTCTCACCATGCTGCGACTTTAAATCTTCGAAATGGTCGATCTCCACGAAAGCGATACCCACGGGTGCAGCCAGTTGACGGCAGCGTTGAACTTCCTTGTGCAGTGTGTCCTCAAAGAACTCACGCGTAAAAACCAGTGTCAGGGGGTCGCGATGGGCCTTGGGCCCCATCAAGATGGGATCGGTCGAGGCACTGTGTGGCTCAGCGACAGGACGTGCCGTAGGAGCGTGTTCGGTGGGAGCTGTCGTCGCCAATCGCTGGCTGATCTGCTTCAACTGCTCCATCGCTTTCAACTTCAGGCCTGCCAGGTCAGGCAATTCGGCCGAGGTCGACAGGACACCAGCCACTGCATTGAATCGCGGCACGATCTGCCGCAGGATGTCAGCCAATTCGGATTCCGACAAAGGCAGGATGTCTCGCGTCAGTTCGCGAATCCGGAACCATGCCAAGGCTTGATGGTCCGAGCAAAAATAGTCGCCGATCGCCGACGCCAGCGCCAGTGCCGAACACAGCGGGCACTCGGTACTGGGCGACATCTGCTCAAATGTCGTCAACGGAGCGAACTGGACTTGGATGCCATGCACCAGTCGCGTCGGGAAACCCCATTGCTCAATCAACTGGCCGCCGATCACGGCGGATGTCAGACCGAGTTCGGTTTGTTCGGTTCGCCACAGGGGCAGCAGTTCGTGTTTCGATTTTTCCAGCACGGCGAGATAGCTTTGCGGCGCTGTCCGCAGTAACGCGAAACGTCCGATATCCAGCAGCAGTCCCGCCAGGAAGTATTCGCATTCCAGCCCTTCCCGCACTTGATTGCAGAAGATCTCCGCAGCGACCGCTTTGACAATCGCTTGACGCCAGAAGCTGGCTGACTGACCGTGCGGATGGCTGCCATTCAGGCACGCATCACCAACCGCCAGGGTGAGTGTCAGCGACATGATGACTGCAGTTCCGAGTTGCTCAACCGCTTGCGGGACAGTCTCAATCTGGATCGGAACCACACCCACTGGCAGGTTCTGAAACAGCGGCGAATTGGCGACGGTGATGACGCGTTGCGAAAACGTGGAGTCGACCCGCAGCAATTCGACGAGTTCCCGGGCGTCAACATCAGACCGGCGCGACAATTCCAACACTTTCATGCCGAGCACGGAAAGCGTGGGCAGTTGCGACGAAGTCCAGATCTGACGAGTTTCGAACAACATGGTAGCAGCTCAATACGAGGCAATCGGAATTCCAGCGCGACGGACCGGTGGCCGTTGTGCTTCTGAAACTATAGGTCACGTTTACCAGGAAGAGAGCCACGTGACTGCAGGTTTCTGGACGCCGGAAAACGTGGCAGATACCGCATAATCCGTAGTCGACCGGGGATCCGCGACTGTGATGCATCCCATAACTCCCATTGAATTGAAGGGAAAACATCACCCCTAATAATCACATCCCAAAAACAAAAAAACCGCACCCCTTCACATTGAAGAGGTGCGGTTTGAAATAACCCTGTATCAAAGCAGACTCAGACCCCAATCTAAGCCTGCAGTCGAATTAGGCCTTCTTTTCAGGAGCGGGAGCAGCTTCCGGAGCGGGAGCGGCAGGAGCCGGAGCCGGAGCCGGTTCCGCAGCAGCCGGAGCGGCAGCGGGGGCAGCCATCGGAGCGGCACCACAGCAAGCCGGAGCGGCATTGCAGCAGGTGGCAACCGGAGCACAAGCGTTGCAAGCGGGGGCCGGAGCACAGCAGGTGTTCACCGGAGCACAGCAGCGGCTCTTGCGAGGAGCACAGCAGCTGTCGGCCACGGGGGCACAGCAGCGGGTCTTACGAACTTTGCATTTCGGGGCCTTGCAGCAGGTATTGACGGGGGCACAACAGGCCGGTGCAGCCGGTGCACAGCAGGCGGGAGCGGAACAACCGCTGCAGCCACGCTTGGCGAAGAACGCCTTCGCGTCCTTGGCATCGAACACCGACAGGGTCACAACGGCCACGACGATGGCAGCCAACGCAGCGAACTTACGACTCATCTTTTTTTCTCCCAAGAAACATTGCTGAAACACAAGCAGATTCGAAATTCTACCGCCGGACGAAAAACAACTCCCCAGGCTCTGCACAACCTAAGGTTCTCGCCACGGGGCTGAACTATTTCCTTTTCAACCTCCGGCGTTCACGCAGTCCTCATGATTTTGATTTCTGTTCAAATTCAGGTCCTCTCAGAGTCCAATTCCCCACCATTGAATGGTAAGTTGAACAGCAATTGCGCGGTGACATAACGGAAATAGATAAGGCGATTCGCCATCAAAGTCAACCAACTCAACCCATTTTTCCGATAAATTGGAAAGGTTGGTCAAGTTGCACGGCCTTGGAGCCGACGCCAATTCACCGTGATTCTGAGCGGGAATTGCTGGCTAACTGACTGCAACGCATTACACAGGTTGATTTTGCGAAAAGTACGCAGTGGTTTTCTTCGTCTTGTTCGCTGCGTCAACCCGGTGATGCTTACAGTCTAGCCGCCAAAACGGCCCCTCGGGGTCGTCAAGAGGGAATTTCTCGGTTTTCCAACCGACGCGGTCGCGGGTTGCGACAGTCGATCGCATGACGGAAACTTCGCGGGTGATAGGAGCAAATCGATGACGGCAAACGGTTCTGCCGGTAGCAGTCGTGCCCAGCTCGACTGGCAGTGCGGATCAGATCAATTGTGGCTGGGTTCGAAACCGCTGTTCATGGGCATTTTGAATGTCACGCCCGACAGCTTTTCAGATGGTGGAAAATATCAACACGTCGATGACGCCGTCAGTCGAGCCCGGCTGCTCGCATCGGAGGGTGCCGATCTCATCGACGTCGGCGGTGAGTCCACCCGTCCCGACTCACAACCCGTCAGTTTAGACGAAGAACTGCGACGAGTGATTCCGGTCCTCGAAGCTCTGCGCGGGGAGATCCAGGTTCCCATCTCCATCGATACGACGAAAGCCGAAGTCGCTCGACAGGCCCTCGCGGCGGGTGCGAAAATCGTCAACGACATCTCCGGGCTGACTTTCGATCTGGAGATGCCCCGTGTATGCGCCGAAACCGGCGCGGGGGTGATCGTGATGCACATCCAGGGGACGCCACAAACCATGCAGAAAAATCCCCACTACGTAAATGCCCTGGAAGAGGTCCGAGCGATCCTGGCCGATCGATTGGACGCACTGCAGTCGGCGGGGATCCGCCGTAACGCCTGCGTTGTCGATCCGGGGATTGGGTTCGGCAAGACGGCTCAGCACAATCTCGAATTACTGGCGGGCATTTCGCGACTGCGGGATCTTGGTCGCCCCGTGCTGATCGGCCATTCCCGGAAACGCTTCGTCTCCAAGATCCTGGGCCGGCCGATTGACGAGCACTCGCTGGGCACCGTCGGGATTTCGCTGGCAGCCATTGCCCGTGGTGCCGATATCCTGCGACTTCACGAAATCGTACCCAGCCGGGACTGCTGGCTGGCCTGGCAAGCCGTAGAGGATTGCGAGAGGCAGTTGCGCGCAAAAGATGTTAGAACACCGTAGCGATTGCTTTGTGACAGCGAGAGCGATGTTAAATAAGAGTTTTCGCTCTGAGCGCCATGAGCGAATACGTTAGGTCCAAGCGGTCCAAGATGGGGATTACGAACCCTGCTCAATTCTCTCTCCTTCCCGGGAATTACCATCATGTCGCGTGAATTCGCTCTCTCTCGTCGCGGCTTCCTCAAAACAGGTCTGGTTGCCAGTGCCGTTTTAACAAACTTGACCGTTCAGGCTCGTGCCGCGGAACCGACCGGTGTCAGCTTCGGATTCACGTTGTATGGAATGCGGAAGTTGCCCGTGAAAGAGGCTCTACGCGTGTGCTCGGAAATTGGTTACGATAGTGTCGAAATCGCCTGCATGCCCGATTGGCCCTGTGCCCCGGAAAGTCTCGCGGCGATCGATCGCCAGGAACTCCGCAAGCAGTTGAATGGGTCGCGACTCGCGCTGGCCAGTCTGATGGAGAATGTCTCGCCACTGGCCGATGACCAGGCACATGCCGCGAACCTGGAACGGTTAAAACGGGCCTGTGGACTCGGCCATGATCTCGTGCCGGAAACGACTCCTATTATCGAGACCGTCCTGGGAGGCCAACCGGCGGCGTGGGAGCAAGTTCGTGACAAGATGGTGGCCCGTTTGCAGGACTGGGCCAAGCTGGCCGTGGCCGAGAAATCGATCATCGCACTGAAACCCCACGTTGGCGGAGCACTGCACACCCCGGAAGGTGCGACCTGGCTGATGGACCAGTTGAAGTCCCCGGGGCTGCGTCTGGCTTACGACTACAGCCACTTCGAACTGCGCAATATTCCATTGAAATCGTCGTTGGAATCGATGTTGCCGCAAACGGTCTTCATTCATGTCAAGGATTCCGCCGGGACTGCGGACAAGGTTCAATTCCTATTACCGGGGGATGGACGTACGAAATACTCAGACTATTTCCAATCTCTGAAGACGGCGGGCTATCGCGGTCCCATTGTCGTCGAGGTCAGCGGCCAACTCCATACGCGACCGGACTATGACCCGGTCCAAGCCGCCCGGCGCAGTTACGCGCATCTGGCTCCGTTGCTGCAAAAAGCCGGGTTGCGTCTGCCGCGAGCCTGATTCCGTTCGGTGCGTCCCCTGCTCCCGGACGGGCACACAGTTTGCTTTACGCTCTGTCGGGCCAAAGGATGACTTTTGACCGACAGATTTTTACGGAGACGAGTAATGAAACTGATGACCTTGCAGGACCTGCTGGCCGACCAACTAAAAGACATTTACAGCGCCGAAAATCAATTGGTGAAAGCACTTCCCAAGATGGCGGCGGCGGCCACGTCGCGCGAGCTGAAGAACGCATTTGAAAGTCACCTCGTGGAAACGGAAACGCATGTGTCGCGTCTCGAGCAGATCTTCCAGCGACTCGACATCAAGGCCGGACGTAAGAAATGCAAAGCCATGGAAGGACTTGTTGCGGAGGGAAAGGAAACGATCGATGAGAATGCCGAACCCATGGTCCACGACGCGGCGTTGATTGCGGCGGCCCAACGGGTCGAGCATTATGAAATTGCCGCCTATGGAACCGCGCGGACGTTTGCGACGATTCTCGGCGATGACGAGACGGCCGAACTCCTGCAAACGACGCTGGATGAGGAATCCCAGTGCGATTCCAAATTGACGGAAATCGCAATGAGCGGCATCAATCAAGACGCCGCGGCCCCCGAGGAAGTCGGTAGACGCAAATAGTCCGACTCCGTTTACAATCCCATTCCCATTGGCTTTGACCGCCAGTTCACCCGCATTGCGGGTGGACTGGCGGTTCGCTTTTTGGCTGAACCTGGGACGTTCGGCGACCATGATGCTCGCCCAGCACGCGGCGGTCGTCCCACTTTCCAAACTGTCATCAATCATCCTTGGCTAAATCCACGTTTTTGAAGATTTTCACAACCGCTCAAAAAATCACTGGGTAGAAGAAATCTGTCGCGAAGATTACATTTTCGTAAGTATCGGCTCCTTCGAGAGATAACTTGCGGACTTGCGGCCGGCACTGCTCGGCGGCCGTCAGTCACGATTTTTTCGCTGGCGACGGAGGAGACGCCACGCCGATATCGAGGCTATTCCCTCGCTTTGGGTGCCGCCTAGAATGCCGAGGTACTGGACTCACGAATTGAAATTTCGATCAGGTGATAATGCCCTCTCCGTCCCACTTTACCACCGTCACGACGACTGATTCATCCGCGGGAATCGTGCGCGATCTGATCGCGGGATTGGTGGTGTTTCTTGTCGCGTTGCCACTGTGCCTGGGCGTGGCCCTGGCGTCCAATGCCCCTCTCTTTTCGGGCGTGTTGTCCGGCATCATCGGGGGGATTGTCGTCGGGATCCTGAGCGGTTCGCAGACCAGTGTATCGGGACCGGCTGCGGGCCTGACGGCGGTCGTGGCCGCGCAGATCGTCTTGCTGGGATCCTTCGAGGCATTCCTGCTGGCAGTGGTTCTGGGTGGGCTGATCCAAATTGCGTTTGGCGTGATGAAAGCGGGGTTTCTGTCGGATTTTGTGCCGTCGAGTGTCATCAAAGGTCTGCTGGCCGCCATTGGTGTGATCTTGATTCTGAAGCAGATTCCGCACGTGCTGGGGCACGACACCGATCCTGAAGGGGACATGGCGTTTGCTCAGCCCGATCACCACAACACGTTTTCCGAGCTGGGCACTCTGCTGGGTGGGCAAGTTCACCTGGGCGCCGTCGTGATCGGTTTATCGTCCATCGCCATTCTGGTGGGGTGGACCAA
This sequence comes from Planctomicrobium piriforme, assembly GCA_945861445.1. Classification (GTDB taxonomy): domain Bacteria; phylum Planctomycetota; class Planctomycetia; order Planctomycetales; family Planctomycetaceae; genus JAKFVC01. The sequence continues at coordinate 21,783 of CAMAVF010000022.1, forward strand.
ATATGCGCCATTGAAGAAGTCGCTGATCCCGCCGCAACTGATCGTCGTAGTATTTGGGGTGCTGATCAGCTATTTCTTCAAGCATCTGGGCGGGCCATGGGTGATTGAAGGGACGCACCTGGTTCAAGTTCCGGTCTCCGAAAATTTCACCGGGTTCTTTGGATTTCTGCGGCTGCCGGACTTTTCTCAGTGGTTGAATCCGGCCATTTATATGTCCGGCCTGACGATCGCCGTGGTGGCCTCGCTGGAAACGCTGCTGAATCTGGAAGCGGTTGACCGGATCGATCCTCAGCAACGCCACTCACCCTCCAGCCGGGAATTGCTGGCTCAAGGTGTCGGCAATGTGATTGTCGGACTGATCGGCGGCTTGCCGATGACTTCGGTGATCGTTCGCAGCTCCGTGAATATCAATGCCGGCAACAAGACCAAGTTATCGGCCATCATTCACGGAGCACTGTTGCTGGTCTGTGTCTTGTTCTTACCCACGTATCTCAATCTGATTCCCTTATCGTGCCTGGCCGCCATCCTGCTGGTCACTGGGATCAAGCTGATCAGCCCCGAGTTGATCCGCAGCATGTGGAAGCAGGGACCGTATCAGTTCATTCCCTTCATGGTCACGCTGATCTCGATCGTGCTGACCGACTTGTTAATCGGCATTGTGGTGGGCTTGCTGGTCAGCATTGCCTTCATCTTGAACAGCAACTTTCGACGGCCGCTGCGTCGCGTCGTCGAGAGATACCTGGGGGGCGAAGTGCTGCACATCGAGTTGGCCAGCCAGGTGAGTTTTCTCAACAAGGCGGCCCTCGAGAAGGTCTTGCGCGAGTCCCCGCGCGGCACGCATGTGTTGCTCGATGCCCACAATACCGACTACATCGATCCCGATATCTTGAACCTGATCCGTGAATTCAAAGAGCACACAGCGCCGCTGCAGGGGGTACAGGTCAGTCTGTCTGGATTCCGCGATAAGTATCAACTGGACAACGAAATTCAATTCGTCGACTATTCGACGCGTGAATTGCAGGGGCAGATCAGTTCGACGCAAGTCTTGCAGATCCTGGACGAAGGGAATGAACGCTTTCGCACCGGCCGGCGATTGTCGCGCGACCTGGGCCGGCAACTGCATGCCACGGCCATGGGGCAGCATCCGCTGGCAGTGGTCCTGAGCTGCATTGATTCCCGCACGCCTTCCGAGCTGATTTTCGATCTGGGGCTGGGAGACATCTTCAGCGTCCGCGTGGCAGGTAATGTCAGCAGTCCGAAGGTGCTGGGCAGCATGGAATATGGTTGCGCCGTAGCAGGCGCGAAGTTGATTCTCGTGGTCGGCCATACGAAATGCGGGGCCGTGACTGCCGCGGTGAACCTGACGTGTTCCACACAAAATGCCGAGGAAGCCACCGGGTGTCAGCATCTGGAATCGATCGTCTCCGACATCCAGCAATCGATTGATCGCCCCACATGTCAGCGCCTGGAGCATGCAGGCCCCCTGGAAAGGTCGGAGTTCACCGACTCCGTGGCGCAACAGAATGTGTTGCGTGTCGTGCGGGAAGTCGTCGAACAAAGCCATACAATTCGACAACTGGTCGAGGCCGGCCGGCTCGCCGTCGTCGGGGCGATGTATGACGTCGCAACCGGCAGGATCGACTTCCTGATCGAAGACGCCATCGGACTGCCCCCGTCAGAATTGGCGATTGCCACGGCGGAAGGCAGTCTGGAATCGGTGTAAGTGTGGCGAATTCATTGCCCTCCATCCAATTCCCACACGGTCCCATACGCATCCTCACACTCAAAATATTCGATCAGCCGCAGATAAAAATCGTGGTTGGCCAGCGTGCTGCTGTCGCCGAAGACGATCAACTTGCGACGGGCTCGAGTCAGGGCGACGTTCATGCGGCGGGTGTCGGTGAGAAATCCCAATTCACCCGCTGTGTTCGATCTGACCAGCGAGATGACGACTGCTTCCTTTTCGCGGCCCTGAAAACCATCCACGGTATCCACCTCGACGGCACGCTCGGTGATCAGTTGCCGCAGCAGCCGAGCCTGGGCCCCGTAGGGCGTGATCACCGCGATATCAGTCGCCGGCAGGCCGGCGGCAATCAATTCGGCAACCTGGTTCGCGACGAACTGAGCTTCGCCCGGATTCTCCCGACTCGACCCGTCCGTTTCGGCCCGCTCTTCGCAAATGGACCCCGCCGTGTCATAGAATCGGAGGGCCGTTTCGGTCAGCGGACAACGCGTCACACCCGGCAAGTCGGCCAGCAGATGCTTCGCCACGGAATCGGCCGCCACGAGGGCCGAGTCGTAGAACTCCATCGAAGAAAACTGCATGATCTGCTGGTGCATGCGGTATTGAGTCGTCAATCGTCGCGAGATCGCAGCGCCCCACAGATCGACCAGACGCTCCATGAGGCTGATGTGGAATCCGTCGCGGCGGGCCTCGGGTGAGACCACCGTCGCGGGCAACTGGCAGTGATCGCCCGCCAGCACCAGTCTCCGGCTGCGCAACAAGGGAATCCAGCACGGCGGTTCGGTCGCCTGTGCCGCTTCGTCAATCACGACCAGGTCAAATTCACGATCCCGCAACAGGTCTCCATCCAGGCCGGTCAGCGTCGCACACAAGACGGTCGCGGAATCGAGCAGATACGTCACGAGTTGCGATTCAATGCGCCGCGCATCCGCCATGAGTTGATTGGCCTCGTCACGCAGTTCACGCCGCGCCCCGACTTGTGGCGCGGTCCGCGTGTATTTACTCGCCTGCCGGCGCAGCGACCAGGCGCGTTTGATCCACTCGCGAGCCAGCTTTAAGTCCGGATGCGACTCCACCTGCACGTCCAGCGTGTGGGCCCTCAACTCGGGCAGGACGCGTGCCGGATGCCCAATCCGCAATGCTCGCTCACCACCAGCCAGCAATCGTTCGAGCATGTTGTCCACTGCGAGATTACTCGGAGCACACGCCAGAACCCGCTCGCCGCGGCGAATGGCTTGTCGGATCAGCTCCACGACGGTGGTCGTCTTTCCAGTCCCCGGCGGTCCGTGAATAATCGCGACATCTTCGGCCGCCAGGGCATGACTGACCGCTGCACGTTGCGATTGATCCAGTGCGGACAACGGCTGCCAGTCTTTGGGTACACCGAATTCGGGCGTTTGTTCCCCCAGCAGCTTGTGGCGGAAGTTGGCCAGCCGACCCCGTTCAACACTGGCCGCCCGACGCAACGCGTCCCGCTGGCGTTGCCGGGCCACTTCGTCCGAGGACAGATCGAGTCGAAAGGTGGGCCGGTCGGCCAGCGGCTCGGGCGCGTCCCCCACGGCGACCGTGATTGTCTCACGATCCCGGTCGGTAACGACACCCCGCCAGCCGACATTCTCCTCCCCGTTTTCCTCAGAGAGGACAATCGGTGTCCCCGAGTTCAAGCGGGTCCAGGGCAATTCCTGGCGTCGATCACGCTTGCCCAGGTTGAGAACGACTCGGCCGCCGAACCCCGCCGTCTCATCTCGAATCACCAGACCAATCAAGCACGCACCGCTACGTTCAGCAGAATCGCCCGTCGTGCGCCGGGAAAGACGCACCACTTCGCGCGCCTCCGCAACGGCCTCTTGTTCGAGACAGTGAATCAGCCGTTGAAAATGATCGTCCGGCACTCCGGGAACCTCATGGTGTTCTATTTACTGAAACCAGTGATCGTTAAGTAAACGCGCAGAAATAATGAAGCAGGCGAGCCCGGCGGCGTAAGCCCCGGGATTCCTTTCGATATCGAATTAACAGTGCGAAAGAAGAATCCGGGGGCTTACGCCGCCCGGTTCGCCTACTCAACTTGTTGTGCGTACTCACTTGTTCCGACCACCGCGATCGCGAATGGTCTTTAGCATTGCAGAGACCCGCGGATCGTTGGGTGACAGCCGCTGGGCCGTTTTCAGACGCTCGGTTGCCTTGTCAAAGTTCCCCTGCAACATCCACAACGCCCCCAATCGCAGTTGAGCGTCGAAATGATCTGGGACGATCTGAGTCACTTTCTCGAGATGCGGAATGACTTGGTCGGGGCGTTCCAGTTGATCCAGCAACGCGGCGGCACTCAGGTGAGCGTGAACGGAGTTGGCATCGTACTTCAGTGCCAGTTCATATTGCTCGAGCGCCGAATTCACGAGACCCCGGCGAGACAACGCCGAGCCCAGTTCGATATGTGCGAAGACATAGCCCGGATCCAGTTTTAAGGCCTCCTCAAAGTGCTCGACCGCCTCGTCGTCGCGGTGCAGAATGACCTGGAGTCGCCCGATGTTGTAATGCAGTTTGGCCGAATCAGGTTCCCACTCGAGAGACTTCTCGTAGTGGACTAAAGCTTCTTCAAACCGCGTCTGCGCTTCGGCGATATCACCCAGGTGGCAATGTGCCAGAGCGGATTCTGGATTGCGTGCCAGCACCTTTTTGTAAACTTCCGCGGCCTCTTGGTATTTCGTCTGACGCAAATACACATCGCCGAGCGACATCTCCGCGTACTCCAGGTCGGGTGCGGCTGCAATAATTCTTTTCAGACGCTGTTCGGCCTGATCGAACTTCCCTTCGTCCAACAGCATCCGGGCATCTTCCATGGCGTTGTAATGAGCGACCATATCCTTGATGTCGTGCAGCTTCGGGTTCACGGATAGCGCGTCGACGTTGCCGGTGTGTCCCACATATCCCAGGCTGGCCAGATTCCGCTGCTCGGCCGGCGAGAGTTTGACATCATCTCCCTGACGCACCTTCAGCCTGCCTTCCAGATCAGCCAGTTGCTGCTCCATCTGCTGTAATTGTTCCTTCTGTTCTGTTGCCAGATTCTTCGTTTCGCCGGGATCCGCGATGACATCGTACAACTCCGCGCGCGGGCTGCGAATGTATTTCCACTGGTCCAGTATCAAGCCTCTCTGTGGCGACCAACCCGATTCCAGAAACGCGTCATTGGTCTCCGCATAGAGCGGTCGCGAGGCCCCATTCTTTCCATAAATAAGGGGCATCACGCTCCGTCCACTGAACTTCGCCGCCCCTGCTAGCGACATCCCTTCGACCAGCGTCGGGTACACATCAGCCAGCGAAATCGGCGTCGAGATCTTGAGTCCCGTGGGATACTTTCCGGGAAATGACATGATCCACGGAACCTGCAGCGTGGAGTTGTAAAGCATCTGCCCATGCCGCCGTTCCTGGTGCTGGTCGAGGCCCTCGCCATGATCCCCCACGACGACGATCAGCGTGCGAGCACCCAACTGCTGTGTCTCCACGAACTTCACCAGCCGACCCACTTGAGCATCCACATAAGCAATTTCGGCGTCGTAGGGGCGACCGAGAAACTGCTTGCCGAATTGGTCGGGGTGATCCAGATAGGGAGTATGCGGATCATACAAATGGACCCAGCAAAAGAAGGGACGTTCCGTTCGACCCGCCAACCAGTCGAGCGCCCGATCGACGACGATCTTACCTTCGCGGTTGCGATGCAGGGCCTCGTCGGCCGGAGCGGTGCCCGTCAGATCATCATCATAGGTTTGAAATCCGCGTTCCAGGCCGAACTTCGAGTCCAGCACAAACGACGCGATAAATGCCCCCGTCTCATAGCCCCGTTTCACAAACGCTTCAGCGAGCGTCGGCAGATCGTCGCTGAGACTGTTTTTCCCATTGGTGCGGATCCCGTGCTCGGGCGGATAGAGTCCGGTAAACATCGACGAATGGGACGGCAGCGTCAGCGGTATCGGCGCATAAGCACGCTCGAACAACACACCGCGTTGGGCCAATCCATCCAGCACGGGAGTCAGCGCCGGCTTGTATCCATAACAACCAATGCGATCGGAACGGGTGGTGTCCAGCGTGACAAAAATGACATTCCAACGTGGCCGTTGACTCCAGCGAACGGCCAAGAACACCCCCACAGCGGCGAAGCACAGGAAAACGGCAGCCGCGATCCGGGACCGCCGAGAAGCAAACAACTGACGCACACGCATGTTAAGAAGTCTCGTGACGATAATTCAGGCGAGAGAAAGAGATTCCGACATCCCATCTTACCGCCGAGCCGAAGCGAGTACAGCTTACAGAACGCAGGCAGAGGACCCGCGCCGAAATCCGGTGCGCTCTTTGAATTCAACATCCGACGCTGGCGTCGGCTGCAGGGATGGTGAACTTTAGAAATTCCTGCCCTGTGGGCATTGTCTGGCCGACTTCGGCGGCACAAATCCCGCACATTGGTGGGTCAACGCAAAATTCTCAATCGGACTTCTCGCGTTCGCCGATAGCTGAGGGGACGTTCCGCAGACGTCCAGCCAACCCTTCCGTTAATCGGAGCCCGGTGTTCCAGTCGATGAATGGAATCGGCTGGCACGGAATGACTGGGGCGCGTCAGGCTAACGAAACTTTTTGCGCTGACAGAGAATCTTCACCATGTTGCTGAGCCGTATCTTTTCGCTGCTGTTGGGCACGACTTTGTTCGTGATGATCTGGTCGATGCAGGACGGCAACCATGCTCTGCACGCCCGGGGAACGCTGAACATCGTCCCGCAGCGGCTCGAAATCCAGCCCGAATCAGGGCCCTCGCCCGCAGCCACGAAGCCGCCGCTCCACGTGACTTCAGTCGCGGTTTCCGCTTCCGATTCTGCCCTGTGGATGTTCGCCAACGAACCCACCGAGCGGATCGCGGAAAGATAGGGTTGAAGTTGTCGGTTGTTACTTGGCAGTTAGCCTGTCCATCAAGCCTTGAATCCCGGCCTTCGCGACTTCGGCGTCTTGCTCACCGGTGCCTCCGCCAATTCCCACCGCGCCGATCACCTGGCCGTCGACCACGATCGGCACGCCCCCTTTCAGAGTCGTCAATTTGCCACCGCTGGCCTGGGCGGCGTTCTGCAGACTGAGGCTCAACAACACGTCGGGCTCGGCCTTGGGGAGTGGGCCTGTCTCCTGGCGGAAGGTGGCCGCAGTGGTGGCCTTGGTCAGGGCCGTGTAACCGCTGGCGGGCCGGGCTCCGTCCATTCGGGCGAAGGCCAGCAGATGGCCGCCGTCATCGACCACCGCGATATTCAGTTTCAACTTCATCGCGTCTGCCTGCACTCGCGCCTGGGCAATGATTAACTCGGCGCCGGCAAGATTGAGTTGGACCCGATTGCGGGTGACGACAGGTGAAGGTTCTGCGGCGGGCTTGTCCTGAGCCGTCGATGGGAACTGGTGGCTTGCCAGTGTCAGCGTGCCGATGGCAAACAGTCCGAGTGTGCGAAGTCGAGTCATGGGAACCTCACGTTAAGAATGCGTTGATTGGTCGTAATAAAAAAAGGGGCCGGGGGGCACGGCCAGCTGTGCTGCATTAGAACAAGTCTGGTGAAAGCGAGGCAATTCAGTCATGATACTCGTATGAATCGAATCTCGTTGTGCGCGATCGCTCTCTTTGCCGGACTGACGCCCTGTGGGGCCGAGGAACCGGTTCGCGCGCCGGTCCCGCTGACGGCTGCCCAAACCGATTTCTTTGAGAAGAAGATCCGGCCGATCTTCGTCAAACACTGTTATCAGTGCCACTCTCAAGCAGCCAAGGCTGCGAATCAATTAAAGGCGGGTCTGCTGCTTGACAGCCGTCCGGGTTTGCTGGCGGGAGGCGACAGCGGGCCGGCGCTGGATTCCGACGCGCCGGCAGATTCATTGCTGCTGGAAGCTTTGCGTTACGAGACATTTAAGATGCCTCCGCAGGGCAAGTTGCCCGCCAATGTGATCGCCGACTTTGAAGCGTGGGTAAAGATGGGTGCTCCCGATCCGCGCGACGGACTCACGCCGCCCAAACCCCCCGCGATTGATGTCGCAGCGGGACGAAACCATTGGTCCTACCGGCCGCTGCAAGCTCCGCAGATACCAGAAGTCCGTGATGGTCGGTGGCCGGCGGGTGGCATCGATCGATTCATCCTGTCGGCACTGGAAGCAAAAGGTTTGGCACCCGTCGCCGATGCCGACCAGAGTACGTTGATCCGCCGCATCTACTATGACTTGATCGGACTCCCGCCGACTCCCGAGGATATCGATGCGTTTGTCGATGATTCACGGCCCGAGGCCTATGAATTGCTGGTAGATCGGTTGCTGGGTTCGCCGCAGTTTGGAGAACGCTGGGGACGACACTGGTTGGACGTGGTGCGGTTCGGGGAATCGCTGACGCTGCGCGGGTTCATCCTGCCTGAGGCCTGGCGGTATCGGGACTATGTCATCGACCAGTTCAATGCCGATCGGCCGTATGACCGATTCCTGCAGGAACAAGTTGCCGGAGATTTGTTGCCCTCCACCAGTCTCGAGCAGAAGCGCCGGCAATCAGTCGCCACGAGCTTTCTGATACTCGGCAACACCAATCTGGAAGAGCAGGACAAAGCGCAACTGGAAATGGATGTAGTCGACGAGCAGCTCGATGTGATCACGAAGGGATTCCTCGCCCAGACCGTCACGTGTGCCCGGTGCCATGATCACAAATTCGACCCCATCCCGACTCGGGATTACTACGCCCTGGCCGGCATCCTGCGCAATTCGCAGACGTTGGAGCATGCCAATATCTCGAAATGGTTTGAATTCCCGTTACCTGCCGATGACGACTCAGAACGCCTATTCAATGAGCAAGCTGCGGTGATTGCGAAGCTGCAGGGGGAAATGGATCGAGCCAAACGTGAGGTCGAGCGTTTGACGGCCGCTGTGGGCGGAAAGAACCCCGGCACGGAAGTCGTGGCTGCGAAGGACCTGCCGGGAATCGTGGTCGATGATGCGCAGTCTGAAAAGGTCGGCGAATGGAAGTCTTCGGTCTCGGTGAAACCCTACATCGGCAGCGGTTACGTCCACGACATGAACGTCGGAAAGGGGATGAAGACGCTGACCTTTCGGCCCGAACTGCAGAAAACTGGCACTTATGAAGTGCGTCTGGCCTATACGCCGGGAGAAAATCGCGACCGGGAAGCGCCCGTGACGATCATCAGTGCGGACGGCGAAAAAACGGTCAAAGTCAATCAACAACTGCCACCCCCCGTCGAGGGCCGATTTTTCTCGCTGGGTCAGTTCAAATTCGAACAGAACGGACCGGCATCCGTGATCGTCTCCAATACCGGCACGACGGGTCACGTGATCGCAGATGCCGTGCAGTTTTTGCCGACCGATGCGGTTGGCGTCACCGCGACGCCGGCTTCAACGCCGGCCGACGAGAACGACCCGCAGGTTCAGCAAGCAGAGCGTGAGCTTCAGGAGCACGCTGCCCGCGTCAAAAGTTTGGATAAGGAACTGCAGCCATTGCTCGCCCAGTTGGCGCAACGGCCGAAATTCATGTCGGTCAAGGAGCGGAAGAAGCCCGGGGACTGTCCCATTCATATTCGAGGGACGGTTCACAACCTGGGAGCGATTGCACCGCGTGGATTTCTCAGCGTGGTGACGCCGGGACCGGCCCCCGCGTTTCCGGCAGATCAAAGCGGTCGCCGGGAACTCGGCGAGTGGTTAGCACGCCCTGAAAATCCGCTGCCGCCGAGGGTCATGGCCAATCGGGTCTGGCATTGGTTGCTGGGCAGCGGACTCGTGCGCACGGTCGACAACTTTGGAACGACTGGCGAGACTCCCTCCGATCCGGAATTGCTGGACCATCTGGCAACGCAATTCATCGCGGAGGGTTGGTCGACGAAGTCGCTCATTCGACAAATCGTGCTGTCTCGCACGTATCGCTTGTCATCAGTCGCGTCACCGCAGTTGGGGAAAGCCGACCCGGAGAATCGCCTGTTCGGCCATGCCAATCGCCGTCGGCAGGATGCGGAATGCCTGCTGGATGCCATGCTGTCTGCGGGCGGAAATCTCGATCTTCAAGCGGGTGGCTTTACCGTGCGGCCTGGGACGACCGCCGATTACGGTTATCAAGCGACTCTCAACCGCCGGGCCGTTTATTGGCCGGTACTGCGGGGGTCTCTACCGGAGTTATTTGAAGTCTTCGATTTCCCCGACCCCAGCATGGTCTTCGGCCGCCGCAACACCAGCACCGTTGCGCCGCAGGCCCTGTTCTTGATGAATAGTCCGATCGTGGAAGCCCAATCACGCCTCGCGGCCGTTCGACTGCTGAAAGAGGTGCCCGATGACGACGCGCGCCGGGTTGAACTGGTCTTTCGACGCTTGCTGGGCCGATTTCCGTCTGCCGCTGAGCGCACGACGGCTTTACAATATGTGCAGTCCTCAGCGACCGCGGCCGATTTCAAACAGCAGTCGTTGCGTTGGGGCCAATTGGTGCAGGCGTTGACGGGCAGCGTTGATTTTCGATACGTGAACTAACGAATCACCCCCGAGCGCCCGAGAGGCTTTCCCTATGTTCTCAGATGCCAACTGCAATCGTCGCCAGGTTCTGCAGGCTGCGGCCTGTGGGTTCGGGTCGCTCGCGGTCGCCGGACTTGCTCAAGCTGCCGCTGCGAACGACGATCCGTTGGCCCCCAGAACGCCGCATTTTGCCCCCCGCGCCAAGCGGATCATCTTCCTGTTCATGCAGGGGGGACCCAGCCACGTCGATTCGTTCGACTACAAGCCGCTGCTCGATGAGCAAGACGGCAAGATGATGACGTTCGCCGACGATCGCGCGTTCGCCAATCTCGGCAAGAAGGATCTGTCGCAACGGGTCATGAAACCCCTGTGGAAGTTCCAGCAGCAGGGAGCCTGCGGCAAATGGGTTTCCAATCTCTTTCCCGAGATCAACAAGCACGTCGATGACTTGTGCTTCA
>CAMAVF010000023.1 GCA_945861445.1 Planctomicrobium piriforme
CACATTACATTCAGGACTGGCCGTTCGCCTCCCGATGCTCCCCACCCCGCCTCGCGGCGACGCAGTTTCGGACGGCTACAAGCCGGAGAGCGTCTACTTGAAAAGGACTTACACCTTTCTGACAAAACACACTTACAAACGCACTAGCCCACCGTTTTAACGGTGGGACGCGAAATACGACGACACGGCAAGTCCCGACAGGGACGAAAGAGATTCCGAACGAGACGCGACGACGATGGCACGCCAACAAATCTCGGTAACGATCACCGATTAACAACCGATGCAAGCGAAAGGTCTGTCACCCCTTCCGGGGCTTTGTGGTTGGTTGGCCGCTCGAACCCACCGATGAATCGATGGGCTATTGTCGGGTGTCCCTACGGGACAAATTCTGGGACGTTCCCAAATCTGGAGTTGCGTCACGACGATGCGGTCAAAACCGAACCCGGAAGGCACGCTCCAGCCGAGCCGGTGTCTGGCTGTAGGCCTCACTCTGACGAGTGCGGCTGCCGCTGTGTTGAGATTCGTCGCCAAACCGGGGAGCGGTGGGCTTGAGCTGCGCACCCAGTTCGGGGGCGCCGATGGGCGAGAAAGTTGATGGGAGTGAGTAGAGAGCACTTTTAGCCCGTGATCGGTCATATGAATGCGAGGAATCAAAGTTCCTCAAGAGTAGATTGGAACGGTTGTCAGTTGCCGGTTGTCGGAGGGGCATCTGTGCCAGACACAGAGAGGGCAACACTGTAGCGGATTTGCTTGGAGGAATTGGAGGAAAAAGCTGACGAAATACGCCGACGCTAGCAGCGTCGGCCACGTGGCGGACGCTGCCAGCGTCCGTGTCAACCTGGCTGATCCCGTGAAACGCACAAATCAATCCGCTACGGCGTTGCCCCTTTGGGGAATAGAACGGCTATCGAAAAAATGGAACTGCCTGCTGAACGAGAGTTCAAAGAAATCAAAGAAGCGCGTCAGTAGACACTTCTGCCCGTCTGTAGCGGGGTGTCTCGGATTCAAAGACGGGCAAGAGTGCCCATCTTACAGATGAAGACAATTTGTCGAAGGTGTCGAAGGTGTCGAAGGTGTCGAAGGTGTCGAAGGTGTCGAAGGTGTCGAAGGTGTCGAAGGTGTCGAAGGTGTCGAAGGTGTCGCGAGTTCCAAGACTCAGTATGTGCTCAGAAATAGAGATGTAGGCGAGCCCTGCGGCCTCAGTCCCGGGATTGTGAACAGAAAAAGCCCGGCTCAAAGAGCCGGGCCTTGCCGTGAATCCTGTGATTGCGTGTTTTAGTGCGAAGTCTGGTACTGTGGAGATGTGGCGTTCGCCGGGGATTCCTGAGGTGACACGGGGGCGGGGGCGGCGTGGAACGAAGAATTCAACAGGTAGTAGGCTGTTCCCGCCACGGGTTGGAAGAACCGCCGGAACCACAACATGCCAGCCACTTGCGGCTGGGGTGCGAACAACTGGATCTGGACCCCTTTTTCATGCCAGTCAAACAGCATGCCAAAGAAGCCGCTGGGGACGTACTTCACATAGGACATGTCGACACCAAAGTGCCGTGACCGCATCTTGTGATACAGATGGACCAGGGTTTCTCGAAGCAGTGCCAGATCGGCACCGTCCCAGATCTCCATGTCGCCCAGGTGAATGACGTGGCTGCCGTCTGCCAGCGTCTCGATAATACTCGTGTCGATCTTGATGGTGGCCATAGTGCAAACGAATCCAGCAGGGTGTCGTGTCACGGATGATCGAAACAACGGTGCTGCGTAGGCTCTGGTCAACAGGGCCCTTGCGAGTATCACCCTGATAAGGCAAATCGCGGACCAGACGTCCGTCGATCGCGAAACATCGGTGGGGTATGTACGTAAATGCCTGGAAAACATCAGACCAAACTGATGTCTGTAGAAATTTAGCGGTGGGAGGCCCGGCCGCGGGAGTGTTGCGTCAGCGCGACACCTCACGGCAACATGAGGTGATTCTGCAGCGTGCGTCGTTGCATTCGGCAATTCCCTCTAAGACCCGACTTGAGGAAAAAAAGTTCCCGGAGCCAGATTTCTTTGGGGCGAGGCCGGGAATCGGCTTGCCAACCGGCAATTCGTGCGTGCGTGGGATGGATCATAGGTCAACCGTGACGCATCATTCCCATCGCCCAAAAAAAGAAGCCGGCCTTCGTTGGAAGACCGGCTTCTGTAAATCCTAAGCAACTCTCGTCAAAACACTTACGTATTTCCCTCGTAGCAACTCCGGCCGGTGTGCCGGCATTCGCCGTCACCCACGAAGTTGCGATCGGGGCCGATGATTGTCTGCGTCTTACCGCACCAGAAGTTGCCGTCGCCGGTCACTCGCTTGCCGGCCGGTTGGCCGACGTTCAAGTACATTCCTTTGCACAGCAGGTTCGTACAACGCTCCGCCTGGGGGAGTTGGGGCATTTCACTCGACATGGCCTATAACCCTCCTTCCAGTTGACCGACTGCCTTCAACACCGCCCGCTTGACGGCTGTCTTGGCAATCTGAACTTTGTACTCGTTGTTGGACAACGGCGTCGCCTTCGAAACCGCCGCGGCCCCGGCTGCGTTGGCCAGATCTTCGCTGACCATCTGATTCCGCAGAATCGACGCGGCCTCCAGTGACACCCACGGCGTCGGAGCCACATGCCCCAACACCACGCGTGCGGCTCGGACAACCCCCCCTTCGACATCCAGCGTCACAGACGCCGATGCCAGGGGCCAGTCGAGACCTTCCAGTTGCAACACTTCGTACGTCGCACTGACGTGGGTCGGTTCGACCGCCGGCAGCCAGATGTGCGAAATCAACTGGCCGGGCTTCAAGATCGTGTTGCCCTGATTGGCCGACTTCGGCGAGACATAAAAATATTCCAGCGGAACGACTTCCACTTGATCCGGAGCCGGGCCGATGATCCGCACCTTGGCACCCCAGGCAATCAGTGCCGGAGCGAACCGCGACGCGTTCACAAACTTTGCCGGACCCGAATTCCCGAGAATCGCGTGATAGCGGTTGTCGCCCGTTTGCACGAGCGATTCGCCATCCTGCATCGCGAGCAGTCCGTAACCATTCCGGTAATACCAGCAGTTCGGCAGGTGACACAGGTCGCCTCCCAGAGTGCCGCTGGATTGGATCTGAATGGCATGATGCGCATCGGCCACCTGGACCAAGGACAGATACGGCTTCAGCAGGGGGCTGGCCATGACCTCGTCGAGCGTCGTGAGCACCCCGACCCACAGGCCGTCGGCGTCGCGTCGCACCCCTTGCATCGACTGGATCTGACGCACATCGACCACGCGTTCGGGGGCGACCAGGTCAGCTTGCAGCAAGCCCACCAGATCGGTGCCCCCGGCGAGGACCGCCGTGCGGCCCCCATGATCCTGCAACAAGCCCACCGCTTCAGATTCGGTCTGTGGGCTGGCAAATTCAAAGTTCTTCATGCCGCGCCTCCTTTCTTGCTCAGAGCGGCCAACACCCGTTGCGGAGTCAGCGGAACCACCGGCACGCGGACTCCCAACGCATTCGCCACCGCATTGGAAATCGCCGCACCTGGCGAGATGACAGGAGGCTCACCCAAACCGATGACACCCCGGTTGTACTCGCTGTCAGGCTGATAGATGTCGACGATGATTTCGCCGATATCACCAATCCGCGGCAGCTTGTAATTCTGCAGGTCGGCGTTGATATACCGGCCCGTCTTCTTGTCCATGACACGCTCTTCGCTTAAGGCGTAGGCGATGCCCATGATCACGCCGCCGTAGATCTGACTCTTGGCGGTGAGTTCATCGAGAATCAACCCGCAGTCCTGTACCGCGACGAACTTGTTGACCCGGACGATACCCGTTTCGGAATCGACCGAGACATCGGCCATCTGGACGCCACCCACGCGGGAGCTGGTCAGACCGTCTTCGGCCGGGCCTTCACCCTTGGTTTCCAAGCCCATCGGACCGAGCAACATCGCGGCTTGTTTCCAGGTGCAAATCTTCTTCTCACCCGACACGATGCTGCCCCCTTTGGCAGCCAGCGTTCCGGCATCCACCTTGTACTTCTCAGCGACCAGGTCGAAGATTTTCCACAAGGCCGTCTGAGCCGCCCGGCGATGAGCACCCGACACACCACCGACGGTAATGCTACCGCCCGAGGCCGCGGAGGCCGGATACTTATTCGACCCCAGGTTGACCTTAATGCCGGCCAACGGCAGGCCGAATGTTTCGGCCAGCGTGATGGCGATGATCGTCCGCGTTCCAGTCCCAATGTCCTGGCTGCCGACAAACGATTCGACCGATCCGTCCGCATGGATCTTGACGTTGCAGGCACAACCGCCGGCACCGCCACCCCACGTGTGCAACGCCATGCCCAGGCCGCGTTTGATCGCTCCCTTGCCGGCGTCCTTCCCATGCGGGTGCCACTTCTCTTTCCAGCCGATCAACTTGGCTGCGATTTCCATCTCAGCCTTGTAGGTTGCCGGCAGATGCGGGGCCGTCCCGGCCGTCTGTTCCAGATTATGGAGAAAGACATCATATGAGTCCTTCCCTATTTTTGCGGCCAGATCGTCAATGGCACAATGCGTCAGAATGCAAAGCTGCGGATGTGGCGGAGCACGCCAGGCTCGCGTCGGTCCGACGTTGCAGTTCAACTGCGTCGCCGACCGGTTGCGATTCTCGAAGTCGAAGACGTACGGCACGCCACCGACGGGAATCGCACCGCCAGAAATTCCGCCGCTACCCCAGTGATGGCTATCCCAGGCAATAATCTTGCCCGTTTCATCCGCTCCCAGTGTCACGTCGATATAGCCGGAAGGCCGGGTTCCCGCGGCTTTGAGTTCGGTCGCCCGATCGAGCATCAGCTTGACCGGTTTGCCAGTCTCTTTGGCCATCTTGGCGGCTGCGATGCCCCATTCGTCAGCGGCAAACTTCGATCCGAAGCCACCCCCTTCGAAGTTGGCCGTCACCAGCACCTTGGCCGCATCGATCCCCAGCGGACCAGCGAACTGGCCCGCGAGCCCCGACACGTTCTGCGTGGAGGCATGCACGTCGAGAACTTCGTCCGCTTTCCACTCGCAATGCGTCCCGTGCGGTTCCAGGCACATATGGCTGATCGTATTCACGCCATAGTAGCCCTTGTGAACATGCTTGGCCGTCTTCAGGGCATCTTCGACCTTACCCTTGGCATTCTTGCCGACGGCCTTGGTCGCCTTGGCGGCCTCGGCGGCAGCCAGATCCTCTTCATCGACGATGTGCTCAAGCACTTCGTACTCGGCGATGATGGCCTTGACGCCGTCTTCGGCGATCTCGGGTCGATCAGCGGCAACCGCAGCGATCAACGTCCCGTCCCAGAAAATCTCACCGGAACCTTCTGGCTTCAGATCACCTGCCGGGAAGACATAGACCGCACGGACCCCCGGGATCTTTTTGGCCGGTTCAACATCCAGCTTCTTCAACCGGGCATGCGCGTGAGTGCATGTCAGCAGCTTGGCATACAGAGTCCCCGGCGTGTTCATATCGGCGGTGTACTTCGCCCTGCCGGAAACTTTCTCAAAGCCGTCGATGCGTTGAATGCTCTTGCCGATCAGGACGTTGTCCTGACGCGGCCCCCATCCGAATTTGCGTTCTTCTGCCATAGTTATGCACCTCCCTTGGCAAGTTCGAGGGCACATTTGGCAACGCCGTCATAGGTTCCGCAGCGACACAGATTGCCGCCCAGACCCTTCTGGATTTCCTCCAGGGTCGCCTTCGGATGCTCGTTCAGAAACGCTCGCGTGGCGACCACGAAACCGGGTGTGCAATAGCCGCATTGAGTCGCGTCATGCTTGATGAAGCAGGTAATCACCGGATCCGTTTTTCCACCCGCCGACAGAGCCTCGACGGTGGTGATCTTCTTACCTTGCTCAGCGACCGCCAGGCGCGTGCAGGCGTAGACGGCTTTCCCGTTGATCATCACCGTACAGGCGCCGCAATTCTT
The DNA here is from genome assembly GCA_945861445.1 of Planctomicrobium piriforme. Classification (GTDB taxonomy): domain Bacteria; phylum Planctomycetota; class Planctomycetia; order Planctomycetales; family Planctomycetaceae; genus JAKFVC01. The sequence continues at coordinate 5,954 of CAMAVF010000023.1, forward strand.
TGTGGTGCAAACTTCTTTGCAGCCGGTCAAATTGCAATCGTTGCGGATGGCATCCAGCAGCGTAACGCGTGGCTCGAGCTTGAGCTTATGAACGGTACCATTGATGGTGAGTTCAATGTCCTGAGCCTTGGACGAAGTCGCGGCACTGGTGGCCTTCTTGTCCTGAGCCAGGGCTTCTTCGGCCGCGGTGGCGATGGCTGTGGCTGCCACAGCGACACCCGAGCCCTTCAAAAACGACCGGCGATTGACGTCCGGCCCATATCTTTCTTGCGTTTCTCGGTCCCGCATGGGGTGGTTCTCCCTGAGGTGATGGTCCGAATCCACGAGTTGTTGCGACGTATTAGACATGCCAGATTGACGAGACACCGCGACGAACGAGGAAATGTTCGAGGAAGCCGTATCCCGGCATCGCCAACGAATAAGTCGCGACACATGGGTCTATCAGGGTCGTATCGTAACCTGCGGAGTGCAAGTTGCAACCCATGCGATACGATCAGGTTGCGACGACACTAACATGTCGAACACACGACACAAACGTGTCTCTGAAGTTCTGCTGGAAAGAGCAAGAGAGACATTTTGTGGAACACTGATCTGCGCTAATCTACGCTAATCAGGAAAAGCGAAAGCGACGCTCTTCATTGGATTTTGTCTGGATTAGCGTAGATTAGTGGAGATCAGTGTTCCACAAATCGAATTCTTCAGCGCAACTTCAAGACGCGCAAGCAAGTGCATCTCCTGCTAGATTATTTGGAATGCACTCGCTTGCGCTTTTTGAAGTTGGTCATTTTGGTCTGTCGGATGGGTCTCCGACCGTCCCACGTTACTGACCGCGCAACTTCAAAACTTGCGCTTCGAGCTTGTATGTAACACCACTTCTCGAGACGAATCCGCAGTTATGAAGATCATCGACACGCCTCTGAAGGATTTGGTGCGGATCGAACCACGCGTCTTCGGAGATGCCCGCGGCTTTTTTCTTGAGACCTATCAACAGACGCGGTTTCAACAGGCGGGTTTGCCGACGACCTTCGTGCAGGACAACCAATCTCGGTCCCAACGGGGCACGTTGCGCGGTCTGCATTTTCAGTCTCCCCGACCTCAGGGGAAGCTGATCTTCGTGATCACCGGCGAGATCTGGGACGTCGCGGTCGATCTGCGTCGCAGCTCACCAACATTCGGCCAGTGGTATGGTGTGACGCTCAATGCAACCAACCACTGGCAGTTGTACGTGCCCGAGGGCTTCGCACATGGATTCTGCGTCTTGAGTGACATGGCCGATGTGATTTACAAATGCACGAGCGGATACGCTCCGGAACACGAACAGACGTTGCTGTGGAATGATCCCGATTTGAATATCCCGTGGCCGGTGACCGAACCCCTGTTGTCGGCCAAAGATCAATGCGGCCAGCGACTGAGAGATTCTCAGTGTTTTCCTTGAACCGAGCCTGCGTTTAGACAAGACCTTGTCATGCAACGAGATCAAACCGCTGACCGCCTGCTGCTGGATTCCATCCGCGAGGGGGACGAGCGCGCCTGGTCTGATCTGATTGCGCGATTTGAAGGACGCCTGCTGGCGTTCATCCAGAGCCGCCTGAAAGACCGCACGACGGCGGAAGATCTGGTCCAGGAAACATTCTTTGGATTCCTGATCAGTCTGCCCAATTACGATCCCCAAACGCCCCTCGACAGTTTTCTGTTTGCCATTGCCGCTCACAAGTTGACCGATCATCTGCGACGCACTGGCCGCCGACCCACGGTAGCTCTCGATGATGGCGGAACCAGTCCGCAGGAACCGGTCGGACGATACCGGCACGCCTCCAGCCTGATGCGCAGCCGTGAGCGTCACGGCATTGAAGAACGGGTGCTGGCCAAGGCCCTCGCCGATCAGATTGATGGCTGGCGAGAGCGTGGCGAATGGGAACGGCTCATGTGCATTGAACTGCTGTTCGTCCGCGGCTTGCAGAATAAACAAGCGGCTCAAATCCAAGGCCTTTCCGAACAGGCCGTGGCCAATCACAAATTCGCAGCGATCAGCAAATTGAAAGAAGCCACCCGCCTCGCCGGTGCCACCGAAGAACAGCTCCGCATGTTGGATTAGTCCGTGGGATAGGCTTCCAGCCTGTCAAATCTTAATTCAGGATGACAGGCCGACAGCCTATCCCACATGAAACGAACATAGGCAGACCTGGCTCAATGCCCGATCTGCCTATGTCAAAAGATTCGTGTTCACTCTTCGTGCGATTCAGCCAACCGTCTGCAAGCCCGCCAACTCGTCCCGCAAGCGGTTTCGAGCGGTGTGCAGACGTCGCTTGATCGTGCCGATGGGGCAGGTGAACTCGTCGCTCATCTGCTTCAACGACTGACCTTCAATGTAGAAGGCGACCAGCGTTCGGCGATCCAAATCACGCAACCGGTCGAGACCTTCTCGCAACTGACCGACTTCCTCCGTTCGCAACAAGGTGTCCAACGGGTTGTTGGGAGTCCCAGTCACACCAGAGAAAGTTTCGGGGCTTTGAGTCGTCTCGTTGGGGCGCCGCACAGCGCGGTTAATGGCCATCCGGACGGCGATTTGCTTCAACCAGCCCGAGAAGCGTTCCACTTCCCGCAACTGGGGCAGCTTCCGCATCACTTGGATGAACACATCCTGCGTGACTTCACAAGCCTCAGCCCGGTTCCGCAACCGGCGGAGCACAATGGCGAACACCACCGGCTCGAACTGAGTGATCAATTCGCCAAACGCAAACCGGTCGCCGCACTGAGCCAACCGAACCAACTCAATCAATTCAAACTCTTCCATGGTGTGTCTAACTCCCCCGGATCAATCCGGGCTGTAGTGAAAACACGGTCTGTGGAAGCCCCCGGAATATTCCTGTACGAGGGAGCTGCAAACCGTGAAATGTCAGGGAATAGGCCGCCAGGTTTTCCAGGCATGCGTGCCCCAGGCAATTACGCCCAAGATCGCGAACACACGGAACAGCCAGGGAGCACACGTTTCTCTACGAGGTAAGTCATAGAGCAGCAGGGAGGGTCGAGACTGCCAGTCGGGGAACATCCCCAACCATTTGGCGGTCATCCGGCCTTCGAACCTGCTGTAGCGAACCAGTTAACTCAGACTGAGCATTACCCTCGTAATGCGCGCTGAATCGCGAATGCTGCCAGGGCCGATGCCGGAATCCTGAGCGTCGATATGTCCATAGACTGTTTGGACATCTGACGCTGGCGTTCCGACTCGTACCGACACATGCGGGACATCGAAGCTGTCGATGACAGTCTCGAACAATAACCCGGCATGCCGCCGATACCCGGGCCTGTCACCACGACCGGCGGTTCTACTACTGTAGAGACCTGCGGTACTGGTGTAGGCAGCCACGTACTGGTTAGCCGTTTCCCATACAGGCGATGCTTCGGTCCGAATGGGAGGTGTGCGCGACCGGCGACGACCAAGGCGTTATCAAGATTCCGACGAGCGGCGATCTGAATAGCAGCGACTTGATTTTGGCGGTTTTGCAACATGACAGCACCTCCTGCGAAGCTCGCAGAGCGAATGAAACGGTTGGCCCCGATTTAACAAGAAGAAAGCGAGTCCGGGGCAGAACTCAAAGGACCGAACAAGAGTGACAAACAACGGGTGAATTCAAAGTGCTCACCCAAAACACGCCTGACTGAAGAAGGGCTCCACGGTCTTAGACGATACCGAATCGTCTGCACGCGATGGCGACTTCCAAGCTCAGGTTGGTCTTAGCTCGACCGGTGATTAACCGGCCTCTGAGACAAGACCTGCCTATTATTACCCGCGAAGACACGAAAGTGGTCGTCGAGGTTCGCAGGTTTTCAGAAAAAATCGGAATTTTTTCGACATCAACTGCAGCCTGTTTCGCAGGAAGTGTGGCGGAATACGCCAGCCCTGAAGCCCTTTGTCGCTGTAATTTCTTACGAGAAAATCACTTGCGATTTCGGCGAAGACCGCCCGACGCTTTTCTTTGGTCCTTTTAGTCCCTTCCATCCTTTGAATTCATGAAAAGGACGGAAACGACGGAGACAACACAAAGGACCACAGGGATTGCCACCAGAAGAAAGTCTCGACAGATTCGGCACGGCCCTCGGACGATCTCCTTGCTTAGGCGGGCGAGTTGCCCAAGCAAGGAGTGTCCAAGTCTGCCGAGTGCTTCGTTATGACCACAGTTGGGTCGATGTTCTCACCACGCTGGCGAACGGTGCATGAATGGGGCCTGGCACACCCAACCAATCCAATACCACCGCTGACTCGCTGCGTAACTCTCGGGCAGGGTTTGCCCGCTCGCTACGCTCAAAGGTGTAACAGAACAGGCCGTTATAAGCCTTGAGATTTTTTCTATCACCAATTATGGCAATTAGTTATACAAAAAAACGCAGATCGCTTTCAGATCCCGGCACAGCCGTTGCTATATCCGCTTATGTCAGATGCAACAACGAGTTAAAGCCTTTGACAGGCGACCAACACGTTGAGCGAACGATTTGAACTGCTTCACCAAGGGTAGTTCGGCTGGGGGTGTAGCCGGAGACGACTGTGAGTCCGATCCGGGCGAGCGCCTACACTTCCGGCCGACTACTCTTTTTCTATTCTTTGATGTTAAACTGACCACGATCATAATCAAAGCTGGCCGTTGTGAACAGGAAAGACCTGCCGGTTCGCAGTTTTTTGGAATCTAATTTCCATTCGGCCCTCTGTCTAGACCTGGTTCAGTACGATGCCCCAGTCACATGATTGAAGTTCGCTCGAGTTCAGATCCCGCACCGAACCCATTGCGCGTCTGCGCGTTTGAGAGCCGACGTGGCGACGATATGCGTTCGCTCATTGAACGGCAGGGGGGAGTTGCCACGATTGCCCCTTCCATGCGCGAGATCGCCCTGGATGAGAACCCCCAGGCATTCGCCTTTGCGGAAGACCTGCTACAGGACCGATTCTCGGTCGTCGTCTTCTTAACAGGAGTTGGAGCCCGGGGCCTGCTCGAAGTCTTGGAGACCCGCTATCCGCGCGACATCTTGTTCGCCGCTCTGGCCAAAACCACGCTGATCGTGCGCGGCCCCAAACCGGCCGCCGTGCTGCGCGAATGGCACCTGAAGTTTGATCATCAAGTCCGCGAGCCCAATACCTGGCGCGAGTTGCTCGAACTGCTGGATACGCAGGTGCCCATCGCAGGGAAACGCATCGCCATTCAAGAGTATGGCCAGCCGAATCCGGAACTCTATGCCGGATTGCGAGAACGTCAGGCGGAAGTCACCGCGGTCCCTGTCTATCGCTGGGACTTGCCGGAAGACACGGGGCCGTTGCAAGCCGCCATCCGCAGCACGATCGCCGGTGAATTCGACGTGTTGATGTGGACGAGTTCATTTCAATTGACAAGCGTCCTGACCGTCGCCGAGTCGCTTGGACTACAGGCGGAATGGCGTACAGCCGCACGTCACTGCGTGATCGCTTCGATTGGGCCGACTGCTACCGAACATCTCGTTGCGGAGGGATTGACGCCGGATCTCGAACCCACGCACCCGAAGATGGGACACCTGGTGCGCGAGGCGATGGAACAAGGCGCTGCGTTGCTTACGAAGAAACGGGCAGCCCGCTGACCGGTCATGAAGTGACCGCGAATACAAGCTCAATCTAAGACACCACCCGGCCCACCACCAATATATGCTGTCCGCGCTGCACGGGCGCTACCCAGGCCTGCGCCAGGACCATGCCATCGACCCCGGCCCGGACTGGCCACGGGGGCATGTCGATGTGATCGAAATCGTGCAGCAGGCCGACAACTTCGCCTTTTTTCACGTCGGGACCACACTCCATGAGGGGTTCATAGTGTCCGTCAAACGGGGCCACGGTGAAGCAATCCCGGTCGATCATCTCGACCTTCCGCTGAGTCCCCGCGCGGTGATAGGCGATCGGCTCGATGGTTCCCTTGAGTTGACCGTGGTTGATGGCGGCGGCCCGGATTCCGTGCCGCGCATAACGCACGCCTTCTGGATTAACCGACTTGCCCCAGCCCAACTCGGTACCGACTGTGATCTTTCCGTGATTTTCGGCGTCACTGGGGAGCAATCCGGGTGTTGAATTCTGGTAGGTGATGATGGTTGGCGTTCCAAACCAACGCGCGGTTTCTTCGATCTTCGCCGCCAGAATTGGGTCGTCGACCCGGTGAAAGCTGGAATTGGGCGAAAAACGAGCCACTTCGCCTCCCGAGTGGACGTCAATCACGACATGTACTCGGGGCCACAGGTATTGCCGCACGAACGCTGCAATGCGGTGAGTGATGCTGTGCAGGGCAGGGGTCACTCCGGCACCGTCGACAAAAGCCCGGTTGAGATTGACGCCGTCATCAGGGGTGCTTTCCCGCGTGCCGGCTCGGAAAGCGGACGGATTGATGACGGGGATCAGGATGATGCGGCCTCGAACATCTTCGAGTCTGATCTCATGGAGTAATCCCTTGAGTGCACATGGGCCTTCGTATTCGTTGCCATGATTCGAGCCGAACGACACCAGACCCTCCCCGGAGCGGACTTCTGGACCCACCCAGACACTGAGCGGGATCAAGTGGTCGCCCCAGATGCTGTCATGTTCCAGCGCGACCCAGTAGTCACGACGACCAGGGGAATCAAGATCCAACAGAGCAGGGCGGGCAATGACGCGCGACATGGAACAGGCCCTCTGAAGAGGCGATGGGGGCGGACGACGTGCGGAAGCACGGCCCAAGTGTAGGCCAACCACCTTGGATTTTCCACGATCGGCAGTCGACGTAGCGGTCATCAACTTAGGTCCCGGAAGTCCTTTTCGTCCCTGGTCAAATCCCAGGGACGAAAAGGACTCAAAAGGCCACAGGTCCAGGCGAGTCGACCAAGGTTTCTGGTCAGTTGTCATCGGCTGACCCCATTCTTGAATTGGCTCTTGGCATCTGTTACCGTGCAAAACTTGAGCTAATTCGCATCGCAGATTTTACGAAAGGCCTTTCATGTATCACGTGACACTTCTCCCCGGTGATGGAGTTGGTCCCGAAATCGCCGAGGCCACTCGGCGGTGTGTCGACGCCACAGGGGTGAAGATCGATTGGGACGTTCAGGAATGCGGCATTGAAGTCATCGAGAAGGTGGGCAAGGTCCCCGATTCGGTGCTGAAGTCGATTCGTGCGAACAAGATCGCCCTGAAGGCCCCCATTACGACCCCCATTGGCAAGGGTTTCCGCAGCGTTAACGTCTTTTTGCGGCAGGAATTGCAACTTTACGCCTGCCTGCGACCCTGCAAGACCTACAAGGGTGTCCGCACCTACTTCAGCGACTCGAACGTCAATCTCGTGATTGTCCGTGAGAATACCGAAGATCTGTACGCTGGCGTCGAGTTCGAATCGGGCAAACCGGCCACGGCCGACTTGATCAAGTACATCAACAGCATTGCGACCGGACGTAAGATCGACACGGGTCTCGATACGACCGGAATCAGCATCAAGCCGATGTCGGTCGAGGGGACTCGGCGGATTTGTGACTACGCGTTTGATTGGGCGATCAAGAACAACCGCAAGGCTGTCTGCTCAATCAGCAAAGCCAACATTATGAAGTTCACGGACGGCTTGTTCTACAACGAAACGCGGGCCGTCGCGAAGGCGTATGGTGCCCGGTTCGAAGAGACCAAGCTCGCCGATGGCGTCGCTGCCGATCCGGTGCTGAACGGCAAGGTTCCCAACACCGAAGGCAATTTGCTCTATCAAGAACGCTTGATCGACAACATGTGCATGCAACTCGTGCAGAAGCCCGAGTTGTACGACGTGATCGTCGTTCCGAATCTGTACGGCGACATTTTGAGCGATCTGTGTGCCGGCCTGGTGGGTGGATTGGGCGTGGCTCCCGGTGCCAACATTGGCTCGGACACCGCCATGTTCGAAGCCGTGCATGGCAGTGCCCCGAAGTACAAGGGCCAGAACAAGGTCAATCCGACCGCGTTGATCCTGTCGGGCAAGATGCTGCTAGCTCACATCGGTGAGAAGGCTGCCGCCGAGAAGCTGGAACGAGCCGTCTGTGCCGTGATCGAAGAGGGCAAGGACGTGACCTACGACATGAAGGCGAACCGCAATGATCCCACCGCCGTGGGAACATCGCAAATGGCCGACGCGATCATTGCCAAAATGCGGGCGGAATAGGCGGCCCCAGTAGCTGACCCTTTACAGATTTTCGGTCCTTGTAGTCCTTTGGTCCCTTTGAGTTGCCTGCCAACCAAGGGACTGTAAGGACGCCAGGGACCTATATGGGGACACCCGAAATCTACTTGGAAATCCGGACCGCATCGCAGCCACTCTCGTTGAGGTCAGCCATAGTCCCGCCTTCGCTGGCCCCACAACCGGGGGAGCCGACGACTGCAAGCGCATCGACGGGCGACGTGGGCGACTGCAGATCTCCGTAAGAATGAGACCGTGGCGCCGCCACGCGGCGAGCATCCTGAAGTACCAGGACCTTAGCGGGGGCCGATACCCGTATCACCGCATGAGACTGCGGGAGCTCGGATACCGTGTTCATCGCCGCTTCAAGCACTGGTGCTGGCTCACGTAACCGCAACGACGGGGAAATCGGAATCAACATGGCCGTCGCCACGATTGCCGCACGTCCGAGCAGCGACAGCGATTTGGGAGCCGTGCCGCACATGATCAGCTTCAGACGCTGACGCAACAAGGGGACTTCCCCCAGTCCACACGCCACGGCTGGCAATGTGGGATGGTCCTCAGTCAGGAAATCGACTGTCGCCAGCAATGCGTCGGCATACTGCCGCTGAGCTGCCGGGAACTGACTGACCACCCAGGCGTCGCAGCACTTTTCTTCCGCGATCTCGAGTTCACGGCGTGCCAGCCAAATGATCGGGTGCCACCAGAACAGTCCGCTCGCCAGGAACTCCAGCAGCCGGACGTGGTGGTCACCCCGTCGATAGTGAGCCAGTTCATGGGTGAGCAGCGTGGCGACGGCCCCTTCATCCAGCCGGCCCAGCAAATCCGCCGGAAACAGGATGCGCGGTTTCCCGCCGACGCACCACAACATGGGCGACACGACGGCCGGCAACAACCAGATCTCGGGAGCCCGGGCGATTCCCATTGGTTCGGCCAGCCGCTGCCCCAATTGCTGCAACACGGGTGGCCCGCGTCGAGCATACCTGAGAAACACCTGAGTGAACCGCACAATCCGCCAGCCCTGCCAGGCGAAACAGCACATCGCACCGGAAAACCAGAGCGTCACCAGGGGCAGCGTTAATCGCTGAGAAAATCGCAGCCCGGAAGCCGCCATGGCCTGGCAGGACGAGGTCCACTCATTCAGCCAACTCTCCGTCGCAACCGCGGCCGAAGGAGACAAACCACGAGCGGACGTCCCCGGAATGCCCGTCTGGAGATTGCCGCTACGAGCATCCTGCAGGTCATTGCCCATCAGCGACGTTGTGGGCGTCGAACGGTTAACAACCTCGACCGGCTGGAAATCCGGGAGGCTCACGCGCACCGGTATCAAATAGATTGGCGGAGCGATTAGCTTGATCAGGACCAGAATCCAAAAGGCATGGATCAGGGCAGGGCGCTGACAGATCCGCCCCAGAACAAGTACGGGTAACGCCAACACGACAGCTAATAGCGCGTTCATCAATCCGGTTTCGACCATCGAAATCACGGTGAATCCTTGGGGCCCGCGTTAGAAGTGACTGGAAACTACTTTCTTCGAGGAAGATTTCCAAATGATGAGGGACAAATGAAATGCCCGCTGCGGCAGCATGAGAAGACGGATTGAGCCAACCCGTCCTGGACGGCCACCACTCGAGCTCCGCCACGGGCAGCGTCGAGATCATTTTAACTGGCAGCTCTCACTTCGACCAGCAAATCGTTTGCTCAGTTTGCTAACTTTCTACATCGACCAAAAATCGGGAATTCTGTACAGATTCATCGCGTCCTGACGACCGTCTCGTATGGGATGGCGCAGAGCCGCAAACCGCAGTGAATAATGACTTAAAGTCTTTCGCCAGGGTCGGATGCCGAGACCTCGGCCCTCGCTCAATTCTCAGTCCGTTGAGAATTATAGCGCGCGTTGACGAAGCAGAAGTTACTCGGTTCTTCCCGAATTAACGTGAAGCTTGATCAAGTTCATTCAGGAGGCCGCGCAGAGACGCACGGTCTTCAACACTAAAAGACTCAGCTTTCACGAGATATGTCAGCAAAGGAGCGAGCGCACCCGAACAGAGTTTGTCAGCGGTCGCCTGCAAACTTTTTCGAATCACATCCGAGCGTTGGACGGCCGCGTTGAATAAATACGGCCAGGACTCTCTGTTGCGCGTCACGTAATGTTTGGCCTCCAGCCGATCCAGCAGCTTCTGCACGGTCGCGTTCTGCGAGCCAGGCCCACCCGGGTATAGAACTTCCGTTAATTGGCGGACCGTACACGAACCTCGTTCCCATAACTGTTGCAGCACGGCGAGTTCAGCATCGGGAATGTCTTGGGGCTTGCGGGGCATGGTTGGCTGTTCTCCGGAGACGAAATCCGTTCCATAAACAAAAAAGAAGAGTTGTCTTCACATGTCGAAATGATGCGAAAAAAGAGCTGCACGAACCTGCCAGGCACCAGCGAGGAACGCACTGGGCCTGAATCCCACGAATTCAGTATAAAAATCAAGCACGAGAATTAGATGTTGCTGAGAACTGGTATCAATATCCCAATCTGAGTCACCAAGGAGATTGATGATCTGACAATTCAAGCTCTGCCCAGCCGATTGGATGGTCAGAAGCCGTCGAAGGAGACAGTTGGGATTGTAAACACTTTAAACCACGGATAAACACCCAGTCAATCCGCTTCCGGGCTAAATTGTTCTGAAAAAGCTGGCCAAAACAATCGTTCACTCCCGGTTCAGCAGCGAGTGCGACCAATTGAGGCTCGGTTCGTTTGGAATTCAAATCCCCCATCAGGATCGCGGGTGCCGGAACTTCCAGAAATCGGCGGATAATGACCCGCAATTGGTCCTGGCGATCTGACTTGCGATCGAGATGGGTGACCAAAATGGTCAGTCGCGACTGGGAATTCTGGGCATCCAGGGGCATCTGGCACTCGACATAGTTACGATAGCCATTCCCATTCACGCGATCGAAGGGGACTCGTTTCCAACTCGAGATGGGCAATCGCGACAGCAGACCCTGGCCAAAATGGGGTCCCGACCAGGTGGTTTCCGTGGGGGCGAACAGCCACCCCATCCCCAAAATGGTCCCCAACTGTTCTGCCTGGTTGCGCGGATCCTGCCAGCCCGGACCTCGGACTTCATTCAAGCCAACGAAATCAAACCCTTGCAGGGCCTCCGCGGTACGTTGCAGGTCGAGCTTACCGTCGATGCCGAAACCGCCGTGGATATTAAACGTGGCAACACGGAAGCGGGACGGGAGAACCTCAGCGGTCGATGGACTGCCAGGTAAGGTGCCACCTACCGCCGGGCCGGCTGGCCATTCCCAATTGGCAACCCAGTACCCGAGTCCTAGTACCAGCAGGACCATGATCGCGAGTTTCGCCCGCTGCGGTCGCCGTGTGTGCGGGAGCTGTTCTGGGACACTCAATGAGGAGCGTGGTGCGGTGATCATCGCGGACATGAATGGGTTACTTTAAGTTGGTAAATGGGTGCCACTCTACGCCGTTAACCGTGATGAAAGTAGCAGAATTCGTGAGAATTCTGACGCGAGCCCCAACGGTTACGAGGCTCAAGTGCTGTTGGACGTCGGTTGGCTAGCGGCGGAACTCTTACGAGATTCCGCTACAAACGGGTTAACGGCGTTGGGTGCCAGTGGCACCCCCAATCCGAACAGTGACAAGCACTATGCCGCTCGTCGCAGGCTGATTGCCGGTGGTAAGCCTTCCTGTGAATCGCCCCGAGCCAGGCTGTCCACCAGCGTCTGGCCGCGGTCCATTTCGGCCTGTAATTGTTGGCGGAACAATTCAACTCCCGGCTTGGAAAGTCCGCTGGGAATATGCAGCGGTGCGCCGATCACTCCGTAACTGTTGGAATAAGGCTTCGGCAGGATCAAGTCAGTCCAACTCCCCTGAATTTGCCAGGCGTGGGAAGCCATAAAGGTGCAGGGGATTATGGGAACGCCACTCAATGAAGCCAGGGTGATGATTCCGGGCGAGATGACTCGCCGCGGTCCGCGGGGCCCATCGGGGGTCATGCAAATGTGTTGTTGGCGAGCTTCGTGAATCAGGCTGCGCAGCGCCGTCGCGCCGCCCCGGTTCGTTGAACCACGGACGGTTCCCAAATAGAAGTGCCGCATGGCATAGGTCAGGAATGAACCGTCCTGATGCTGACTGACCAGCGTCGTCATGCGATTCGCCGGCGTCCGGTCGCGAATGGTACGCCGCAACATGATCGGCAGCAGCATCGTGTCATGCCACGTGGACACGATATAAGTCCGCGGACAATCGCTCGCCAGCGGATACCAAGCGGGGTCATCCATGTGCATTCGGAAGGTCACCGTCGACGCCAGCGCACGAGTGAAACCGGCGAGTACTCTCCCCGCAATCTGATTGAGCCAGCGACTCCGAATTCGCATACGTCCATCCCTGACAAATACGGGCCGCGTTCCGTGCGACCCCGAATATGAATGACACGGATTTTAACAGACTGCGAGATCTGGGGAACGGCAGTTTGGGGGGAGGGAAGAAATGACTAATGTCTAATGACTAATGTCTAATGACTAATGTCTAAAAGGACCAAGAACCAAGGACAATTCTGTCATTCGACATTCCCTCCCTTACGTCTTCTTCGCATACATCCGCCAGTCATGCTGTGGTTCGTAGCCCAACAGACGGCGGGCTTTTTCGATGCTGATCACCGATGCATAGTCCGGCAACGGGGCGGTGATCTTGACGGTGGCTGGGGCGAGTTCCTTCAACAACTCGAGGGTTGGCACATCGAAGCGCGTGTCACGAGCGGCGATGAAAAATGCCTCGTGACCCTGCGTGTCGGCCTCCAGGGCCAGCCGGCAGGCTCGGCCCGCATCGCGCACGTCCGTGTAAGGCCACATGACGAAACGCAAGTTCCGATCGCGGGTGGGCGGTGGCCAGGGCAGGGCGAAATAGCCGTCGATCTGAATGATATTCGTGATCCGCAGGCTGACGGTACTCATCCCCGTGCGGCGGCTGGCGGCGGCACAGATGTCTTCGCCTACTTGCTTGGACAGGCCATACGCTTCGAACGGCGTCAGCGGATGCGATTCGTCCACGGGAACCGATTCCGGCCAATAGGCCGCGGCATCTTCCGCCCACCCCAGGGCAAACAACGATGACGCCGAGACGACTCGCTTCACCTGGAGGGCAGCGGCCGCTTCGATCACGTTGTAAGTGCTGAGCACGTTATTCGTGAAGGTGACCGAAGCCGGTTGAGACAAGGGTCCTGGGATGGCCCCCAGATGGAGGACTGCGTCGGCCCCCTGCAGGGCATCCACCACGGCCAGGGGTTGCGTGAGATCCACCGGCAGAAACCGGCAACGCAAGGTTTCCGGTCGCACGCAGTCAATCCCCCAGACTCCGTGCCCATGCTCCAGTAACTCCGTGATGGCCGCTTGAGCCAATCGGCCGGCAGCACCCGTGACGACGACTTTCTGGAAGGGCATCGCGGACTCACCTTCTGCTGGATGATACCAGGAATTAAAGGACAGGCATGCAGAGGATAGTAGCCTTCATGTTCCGCGTGAAGGCTACCATTCGGCAACTTTCGGCAGAATTTGCCGATTCGCCACAAACCATTAACAGCTAGTCGGTTTCGAGAACTGCATGCCCAACCGGGGAATTCGTTACAAGCAATTTCTTCGGAACAGCCGGAAAAATTTGTCTCAACGTGCCAATCGGACCGATGAATGAAGGTAGTGGTTCTTTGGCGACATTGTACGCACTCGATGAGACGCGAACGGTGGACGCCGGAAAAACATCTCCCGCATTGCAGGGTACGGCTGGGTTGAGCATTGGTGGAGTGATTCCGTTGTGGATCTTTCTGCCGGTAACCGATTCATTCGTGAGCAGATACCGGCCGGTCATTGCCGGTAAGTCGTAATCGAATTTTCCAGGATGGATTTCGGAGTGGCCCGGCGTTGCCGCCGGGACGATTCGCCTGAGTTATTGAGGTAAATCAGGTGCATCGGCTCCAAGGCAGGCACACGGAGGAAGGAGAACAGTTCATGCGACGGTATCACTCATGGCTGGCGGCACTGGGCTTCGCTGCGGCGACTCCCGGACTGGCGTTGGCAGGGCCGTTGTCGCTCTTTTCGAGCGACAATCAAAAGCCAGCGTCAGAACCTGACAGCAAGGCGTACAACGAAAAGGTCGCTCAGGACATCGCGAAAGCGCTGCGGAATGCCCGGCTGACCGGCTACAAAATCGAAGTCGAATACCGAGGTGGCGTGGCGACGCTGCTCGGAAGCGTCCCGACTGCTCAGCAGCGCGACATGGCCGCTCAGGTGACGCGTCAGGTCCCGGGCGTGAAGTCGGTTGCCAACCAACTGGCGATCAAGCAGGAGGCTCCGAAGTCTCGTGCGACGACCGCCGCACCGGCAGCTCGCAAGCCGCAAGCGCCCATTCAGCAGGCTGAGTTCGAGAACGCTCCGCCCGCTGGTGCAGAAGACCCGAATCAGGCCATGGCCGACCGGATTGCTTCCGTTCTGCGGAGCCAGCGGTTTGCCGGCCAGAAGGTGGAAATCAAGTTTGTCGATGGCGTGGCCACGATCAGCGGCATGGTCGCCAATCCGCAACGCCGCAATTCGGCAACTGAGATTATCAGCCAGGTGCCCGGCGTGAAGCACGTCGACAATCAATTGGAAGTGATGGCTGCCGCTCCCCAGCGCCGGCCAGCTCGACCGATTCAGCAAGTCCAGTATGACCCCTCTCAGGGTGGTCAGTTGGAACAACAGATGGGACCTCCGATGACCGGCCCGATGGCGGGTGGTCCGATGGGCGGTCCTCAAGGTGGTTACCCGGCTTATCCGGCCGGAGCGATGCAAGCTGGTCCTGGCGGCCCGCAGCCGATGTACGGTCAGATGGCCATGAACGGCTCGAATCCGGCGATTTATGATCAGCCGAACTTACCCGAGCACGCCTGGCCAGCCTACTCGTCTTACCCAAACTACTCCGCTGTGACCTATCCGAAGCAATACAGTGCTTCCGCCTGGCCCTACATCGGACCGTTCTATCCGTATCCTCAAGTTCCACTGGGCTGGCGCAAAGTGCAACTGGAATGGGACGACGGTTACTGGCAACTGAACTTCCGGGCCCGAACAGAACGCTGGTGGTGGTTCCTCGATTATCGTAACTGGTAATCGCACAAGCCAGTTATGCTGGCGAGACACGCAGAAGTCCATCCTACCTCAAAGCTCCGGAAGTGGCACAGCTTCCGGAGTTTTTTCGTTTGTTGGCGGAGGGAATGGGACTGATGGGACTAATGATAGTCGGCAATCCCATACGTCCCATATGTCCTATCCGTCCCATGAATTCATCCGCGTTCCACCGTAGACAAAGAACGGCGATGCGTCTTGGGACAACAGCACCCCGCGTGGTCAATAAAATCGTTAACGTCGGAATAATTTCACAAGTTGCCCGCCCGTTACAGTCGATACATAACCTGTTCACATGGAATTTGTCGCATTCGTTGTAGTCATTATGACCGTCACAACAGTGACTCACACTGACCTTACGACGACTCGACGGCTCCCAGAACACGCCTCACAGCTTGAGCCCTGTGGGGTCCGGCAATCTTAAATTGCGGAGGTTGAGAACATGGATGGTCTGGTAAGATTCTTGAAACGAACACTCCTCTACACGGGGCTAGGACTGCTGTTGTCGTGCAACAGCGGATGTTCCTACAAACTGTTGCATGGCATGTTCTGGACGCAGACTGTGGACTACGTGAAGTTCTGGCAGACGACGCCGTTCATTCCCGTCAGTCCCTACTTCAGTCAGATGATTGAAGACACCTACATCGACGAAGAGCGGTACACCAAGGTACCCGTTCTGGATCCAGTGGAAGGCGAAAACGCTCCGCTGTTCTGCATGGATCCGCCCTACCCGGACGAAGTCATGCGAGCCTTGCCGGACGAGACGGCTGGCGGCATGCCGTTCCTGGCGGAAACCCAGCGTAACAATGTCCGCATTACGGTCGAACCGATCGTGGACAAACTGGAAGAATGCCGGTTCTATCCGCTGGTCGGACCCGCTAAGATGCACAAGTGCCACTACAAGTGCGAAGTGCATTACGACAAGGTCACCCGCTCGGACTGGCCGATTCCGTTCTACTTTAAAGACCAGACGACAGAAGTGGTGTATGTTGACCATGACCACCTGATTCGCTGTGCCGGTCCGGCCACTGAGTGATCACCGTCAGGCAAATGACGGTGGACCATCCCTTCGGGAGACCACGCTGACTGGTCAGCGTTTTCTCAACCAGGCTCAACCACAAGACCCTCGTGGAGTCATCCACGAGGGTCTTTGGCGTTCTTTGTGATTGGCGAGACATCGAATCTGGCTGGCCTGTTTGAAAAGTAATAGCCTGATTTGCAAACTACTTCTTAGCCGGGGCCTTCTCCAATGGCCGATCGCAATAACTCAACGCCAGCAAGGCATAGCCCGTCGCCAGGTTCGGATCGCCTTCATTCCAGCGGGGGGCGGAATTCACCCAACTGCCGTTCTCTTGTTGGACCTTGGCCAGGTGGGCGGCCAGTTCGCCGCGCCAATCGTGTGCCTTGCCAGCCTGATCGGTGAATTCGGCCTGTCCCAGGGCGTGTAATGCCTTGGCAAATGTGTGGTAATAGTAGTAGGCCCCCTGCTGGCCCAGCCCGGGATTCTCGGTGACGGAATAGTGCTTCTTGATCCAGTTGACGGCCGCCTTCACGCGCGGATCATCCGAGCCCACGCCGCAATAGATCATGCTTTTCAACCCGGCGTAGGTCATGCTGGCATAGGACCGCAACCCGCCGTTCGGCAGTGCTTCGCCCGGTGCCATCGACGCTCCCCCGGCGGCGGGCGTGTAGTAAAAGCCTCCATCGTTGACCTTCGCCGCAAACGGAGTCGTGTTAAATTCGGATTCCAGATTCTGAGTCCGCGACACAAACACCAGCGCTTTCTGCAATGCGGGGTCATCGGATTTCGCCCCGGCCGCTTTCAGGGCTTCGAGCAGGAACTGCGTATTCGACAAATCGGGACGCGACTTCGAACCATAACCGGCCCCCCCATAGGCTGGGTCATCCTTCGACTTCACTTCTTCCTCGTCCCATTGCTGTTGCCGCAGATATTTGTCGGCTCCGGCGATCAATGCTTTGTATTTGCCGTCCCGGTTGGCTTCCGTGAAAGCGAGGACCGCGATGCACGTTTCGTAGTTGCGATGGTTGCTTTTCGAGTAATAAATCCCGCCGTCAGGTTGAGCGAACCCGGCCAGATATTTCAATCCGGCCGCCGTGACGGGGTCTTCCGCCGGAACTCCGCTGCGCAACAGAGACGTCACCACGAGCCCCGTAATGCCGGGAGCATTGGCGACGGTCCAACTGCCGTCTTCCTTCTGCGTCGTGCGGAGAAAGCTGATCGCTTTGGCACGAGCGGCTTTGAGGTGCTTGGCGGTGCTGGCATCGTCGGCCCGAGCCGGAGTTGCTGAAATCCATGTTGCGGCGGAGACACCGAGAACCATCAAGAGTCCTGTGAAATGTACTGACAGTCGACTTTGCATATTCCACCTTTAAACTGAGTGCGGAGCTGAGTCTGCCAAGATTGCCGAGCAATTTGCCCGGCCGATGATCCGCACGTGAAAGACAAGCGAATGTTGATGGGTGGCTCGGCTGCCTGGAAGGACCAGCTTGGCTGCCTGTGACTGAAATTCACTCTACTGCGAATTTGCATGGTTTGCCAGTCGTAGGACTCTTCCTGCCGTCTCAGTCGATGAGCCATTTCAAGCGAGACGCGATGCTTGACGAGCACGCCGGAACCAGTAGAATGGGGTTTCCGAGCCACTTCCCACTGTGAGCAATTGCTGTGGATTTGAATCGTGGTAAGGACGCGTAGCTCAATTGGTTAGAGCACCGGCCTGTCACGCCGGAGGTTACGGGTTCGAGCCCCGCCGCGTTCGCTGAAGCCATCCCCAGCTGGGGGTGGCTTTTTTTATGCGCTTGATTCACGTCGTTTTGATAGGACTAATGGGACACATGGGACTTATAGGACGGATGGGATTGAATTCTTCTCATAAGTCCCATTAGTCCTATAAGTCCCATCGCCGCTGCCAACCGCCATTGGCGCGTTTTCGGGATGCGGATATACCATCGCGCATGACTGCTGCTTCTCGCTGGCAACTGGTCCCGTGGTTCATCCTCTTGAACATCGCAGCCTTGATTGGATTGGGGCTGTCGGGAATTGCGCGCGGTGATGAACTGGCTGGCAGTTCGCGGTTTTATGCCCAGCAACTGATCTGGGTGGGAGTCGCCGGTTGCGTTCTGCTGGTCGTGAATCTGTTCAACTACCGCACCCTGGCCCGGTTCAGTTTGCCGATTTTTTGCCTGGCGGTAATTCTCCTATGCATCGTCTTCGCCTGTCGACCGATAAACGGAGCCCGCCGCTGGATTCCCCTAGGCTTCATGAGTTTTCAGCCGTCGGAAGTCACCAAGCTGGCCTACATCATCGCGTTGGCCAGTTACCTGCGTTTCCGAGAAAACTACCGTCGCATGTCAGGACTGATCGCCCCCTTCGCAATGACGCTCCTGCCGATGGCCCTCATTTACAAAGAGCCGAATCTCGGGACGTGCCTGCTGTTCCTGCCCGTCTTGTTCGCGATGTTGTTTGCCGCGGGGGCGCGACCCCGGCACTTGATCGCGGTGATTCTGTTGGGAACATGCCTGGCCCCGGCGTTATGGCTGGGGATGAGTCGTGAGCAACAATCGCGCGTGCTGGCGATGGTGTTTCAGCACGATGGCGGCGGGGCGGTCCATGAGGATGGCGACCATCTTCTGCGTTCCAAACGGGTCATTGCCCTGGGGGGAACGTGGGGCAGCCAGATCGACGAACCGCTGGTCGATGATCCGGCAGCGTATTACGTTCCCGAGGCCCGAACCGACTTCATCTTCTGCATGATTGCCGAGCGTTGGGGGTTTGTCGGTTGCTGTCTCACACTGCTGCTCTACGCCGGATTGTATGGCCAGGGTTTACTGATTGCCGCTGCCACCCGAGATCCGTTTGGGCGGTTGCTGGCAGTGGGCATCGTGACGCTGTTCGCGACGCAAACCATTATTAACACGGCCATGACGGTCGGCCTGATGCCCATCACTGGTATTACTTTGCCCCTATTGAGTTACGGCGGATCCAGCCTGGCGACGACCTGTCTGGCCTTGGGATTGCTCATGAATGTCGGCCTGCACCAGGGATATGAATTGCGAGGCCAGCCATTCCGGTTTGCGGCCGGGTGATTCACGTCTAAATCACGCTTGACACAACTGGCCACATCACGATCATTCTCCTCGCACTGAAGTCGCCCGAACGATTCGGGTGCATGTACGGACACCGCTTGCGGAAAAGGATGTCGCGCGACGATGTCGTGGTATCATCGACCTGTCATATTGATCATGTTGTTTGGGCTGCTGGCCGTCTTGAGATTGACGGCTCCCACCGATCTGCTGGAAGGCGATCAGGTAAAGCAGGTCGGCTATGTCATGGATATTCTGCACCACGGCGACTGGCTGGTGCAGTACGAAATCAATGGCGATGTCGCCACCAAACCACCCGTCTACAACTGGTTGGCGGCAAGTTTTTGTCTCCTGTTCGACACGCATGCCGAATGGGCGATCAAGCTTCCTTCGCTCCTGGCAGCGGCCGGGCTGCTGGTGTGCTTGTACGTTCTGGGCTGCAACTTCTTTGACGAACGAGTCGCCTTCTACGCGTGCCTAACGTGCATCGCGTCACATCACTTTTCCAAGCTGATGTGGTTTGCACGCACGGATATGCTGCTGGCGTTCTTTGTGTTGTTGGCAATCACGCTGCTGGTTCGGCTGCCGTGGAGCTGGTGGAAGTCACCCTTGATCGGTGGCGTGGTGGCTCTGGCGGGATTGACCAAGGGGCCACTGGGCCCAGCCCTCTTTGGGTTGTTCCTGCTGGCCTGGGGCTGGCACCACGACGCATTGCGGAGTCGCGTTGGCTGGCGACGCTTTCTCCCTGGTCTGGCAACGTGCGTCGTCATCTGTGGCGTGTGGCTGGCCATCGCCTGCCAGATGCCCCGTTTCGAACACACGGCCATCCACTGGCAACTCGGCGAGCGCATGTCCGATCCTGACAAAGCCCGGCCGTTTTACTATTACATTGGACATCTGCTGACCCGGATCGCCCCCTGGCCCATTTTGGCAGGAATTGGCTACTGGATGTCGCGCCGGCGCAACGAATGGACCAACGCGCACTTCGTACTGACCTGGTTCATCCTCAGCTTCGTGTTGCTCAGCCTGATCCCCATCAAGCGACACGATCACTTGCTGCCCATCTATCCGGCGGTGTTCCTGCTGGCGGGACTGGGTTTGCGCTACTTGGTCGAACCGGTCCTGACGACACAGGCCTTCTGGGTGATGTATCCACTGAGTGCCGCGCTGGTGGCCTCACCCGTCTTGTTCCCCTGGGCGACGCAGACGCCGGTCATTGCCATGATTTCGGGAGGCTTCATCTGTGGCGCCGCGGCAAGCTGGTGCTTCTTGAAACGGCAGCGAGTCTCACTGGCCGTCGTAGCGGCCGGCATGATTTGTATGCACGGCGTGTATCACCATTGGCTTCATCGCACCGGCCGCGCCGACTACGACCAGGTGCTGGCGTTCGTCAGTCAAGTTCGCGATCAAGTCCCGCCAGGTGAGAAGCTGGTTGTCTTCTATGCTCACCCGCTGATTGCCTACGAGTTGGATCAGCATGTGCGGTTGCAGGACCCCGAAGAACTGCTGGCGGCTCAACCGCAATGGGTGATCATGCCCGACTACTTCCGCGAGCGGATCACCGAAGAAAATCACTGGCAACTGACCCCACTGGCCAACATGACGATCAAGCCGCGGGAGGACCGCGCGACGCTGTTCAAGATTGAACGGCCGGCCCAGCTATCCTCGCAGCCCGACCGCGCTGTACGATAGAGCGTCGAAATGAATCGTAGTTGCATGAGGCGAGCCGGGCGGCGTCAGCCCCCGGATTCTGCGTTCTGAACGTGGGATAGGCTTCCAGCCTGTCATTTTGCTGCAGGATGACAGGCTGGAAGCCTGTCCCACGGGATGAAGAATCATCAGCCACGAATAAGAATCCGGGGGCTGACGCCACCCGGCTCACCTATTTGACTGTGTGAACCCGGCGGGTCGCGCGCATGACGGAACGAACCGGGGAATATGCCACGCGCGGTGATTATCACCGGCATCTCGACAAGCGCTGGGCCTACTATCCCGTGTATGTCGAAAAGCAGCGTGTCGTGCGGCGATTCCTGGATGCTCTGCCGGCCGACGCTCGTATTCTGGATGTGGGCTGCGGCGAGGGTCTGCTGGTCGAAGAATACCGGGCCCGCGGCGCGAACATCATCGGTCTCGACCTGCACTATGAATCGGCCGCCGTTCGCCGCGGCGATATCACCGATCTCCCTTTTGATGCGGGGGCGTTCGACGTCGTATTGGCGCTGGATGTCATCGAACATCTCAATTACCAGGACCAGCCGCGAGCCATCGTCGAAATCGAACGGGTGCTCGCCCCCCGCGGTCAGTTTCTCGTAACCGTTCCCAACCTGGCCCATTTCTCCAGCCGGCTGGCATTTCTGTTCTCTGGACGCTTGTTGAGAACCTCCAGCATCGACCGCCACCCCGGCGATCGGCCATACGCCGAGTACCGCCAACTGTTCGGCAAACATTTTGATGTCGAACGCATCCGCGGTTTGTTTCCCACATTCCCAATCTCATCATTATTAACGCTCGCCGCCCCTGCCGGCATGTTGTGGTGGCACCGCATCTTAAACCGCGTGGCCGCCTGGCCGAGCTGGTGCTTCTTGAACATCTTCTGGTGCCGCAAGCGAGGTGGGGAGAAATGACGAAATCCGTGGCCCACGCTGCAACCGGGTGTTCGATCAATCGTTGATGGCAGATTTGCGATTCACAACGAAAATAAATTTGGCTCCCCTCGCCCTGGTGCTCCGGGGGGGCTGAGGGAGATACTTCATCTGGGTGGGCGAGGTCTTACGGCACGGAGCTCACCCAGTTGGATTTTATGTTCCTAATGCTTCAATCAGTCGCTGATACATAACCAGGGTCGGATTTGTTCCCACTTCTGGGGTCCAATCCCCGGCACTCGGCTGACGTCTTCAATCGTTTGGAATGGACCATGCTCATCACGGAACGCCACGATGCGTTCCGCCAGCTTGGGGCCGATCCCCTCCAGCAACGTCCATTCATACCACGGAGCCTGGTTGATATCCAATTGATAATCGTACTGCCGCGCCGGGAGCCGGTCGATCTCAATCGGCGATTGACCCCACCCTTTCATCCGCACCCAGTACAACCCCATCAAGCCCATCGCCACGACAATCACTGTCGCCACAAACACCTGATCGCTACGCCGCAGCCACAATTCCCGGGGGTTGACGGGCTCCGGCGGAGACGAAGCTGGCAGAGCAGGGGGCTCATCCGATGGATTCATGACTTGATGGCAGATCCAGCAAGCAACCGGGGAAAGACGATCCGTAGCTCACACCAATCCTACACTGAACGCCACGCATGTACAAAGAGAAAAGAGCGGGGGGATCAGTTCAGACGTGTTGTGCCTTCAATAATCATCGGTTTCGAAGAGAGTATCCACAGATTTCCCAGATAAGGACTCCATCTGCGTCATCTGCGAAATCTGTGGATGTCTTAGAACTGGGACGGGGCAGGAAAATGTTCTATGAACTTGCGCTTCGAGGTTGTATTCGCGGCCCACATCGGCGATTCAACGTCGCGGTGGCGCGAACTTGATCTTCTCGACGTAGCGGACGACCTGTCCTGATCGCTCGTCGACACGGCGGGTGCAGGCGGTGATGGCCTTCATGACGTGGCCGTATTGCAGATTGTCGTCCGCATCGATTTCCACTTCGGTCTCTTTTGAGGCCAAGCCGCCAGGTGTGCCGCCGATCGCGCGCAGGATTTCGCTGTTCAACCGGGCAAAGGCGCGATCGTCATTGCCGAGCTGGCGTTGACCAATCTGCAGGCGGACCAGATTCCCTTGCGGATCAGCGATCATCCGGACCTTGATGTCCAAGCCAATGTCGCCGCCCGGCGCTCCACGTGCCGGCATGTTAATGTCGAAATTGCCTTCGGCCTGCACGAACTTCAAGGTCAGCATGAAGAAGATCATCAACTGGAAGACGCAGTCGATCATGGGCGTCATGTCAGGTTTGACAGTCGCCAAAGCCCACTCGCGATGTCGCATGGCCAGACCCTTTAGCAGGGAAGATTCGATCAGAGATGTGCTGACACCTTCGAATCCTAAGCGGAAATCGTCGTGCGACAAAGACAAAAATCACGGCGAGCCGTGATTTTGTAGGTGCAGGATAAAATCAGAGTGGTCAGTGACAGCCGCCGGCCATCAATTCGAAGGTCGGCGGGGCGGGGCGAACTTGATCTTTTCGATGTACCGCACAACGTTCTTCGTCCGCTCGTCGAAGCGGCCGGTGCAGGCACTGATCGCGCTGATCACGTACGAATAATGCAGATTGTAATCCGCATCGATTTCGACTTCGGTGTCCTTTGAAGCCGGTCCGCCGGGAGTGCCGCCGATGGCTCGCAGAATCTCGCTGTTCAGTTGGATAAAGGCCCGCTCGTCATTGCCCAGCTTGCGGCTGCCCATCTGCAGGCTGACCAGGTTGCCGGCCGGGTCGGCAATCATGCGGACCTTCAGATCCTGAGCCAACGGATCCGCTTGCCCCTGTGACTGGCCGATCGGCATGTTGATGTCGAAGTTGCCTTCCGCCTGGACGAATTTCAGCGTCAGCATGAAGAAAATCATCAACTGGAAGACGCAATCGATCATCGGCGTCATATCCGGCTTCGGCATCGGCAATTCGGTTCGACGGGTGGCCATGGACGTTCTACTCCGCTGATCCACCCACTCGGGGGCATCAGCCAATCAACACTAAGACGACACAACCGATTCAACAAAGTGTGACGGCAGGATCACTCACCACCGAATGACTGGTTATTCCTTGGGGGCTTCTTCCATCGCTTGCAATGCAAACTTCTCGTAGCCCTCTTCCTGATACAGTTTGATCAGGTCTTGAATTGCACCGATCGGGACTTCCGAATCGGAACGCAGCTTAATTGTCGTCTTGACGGCGTCGCCCGGGTGCTGCAGTTTGTACATCTGCAGATCCTTCTTAATCCGCGGCGTCATCTGAGCAATCGTGACATCTTCACCCGGCAGAAAGACCAACGGATGTGCAACGCGTTTCGAACCGTCCGCATTGCGTATGAAGCCCACGTTGATCGTGACTTCGTCCTCACGCTTCACCTTGGGAGGCTTGGCGATTTCGCTTTCGGGCAGTTTGACGCGTTCGTCCGCCTGCGTGCTTTCGAAATTGAT
This sequence comes from Planctomicrobium piriforme, assembly GCA_945861445.1. Taxonomy (GTDB): domain Bacteria; phylum Planctomycetota; class Planctomycetia; order Planctomycetales; family Planctomycetaceae; genus JAKFVC01. The sequence goes on from CAMAVF010000023.1 coordinate 30,536, forward strand.
CACGAGCATGAAGAACGTGATCAATTGAAAGACGCAATCGATCATCGGCGTCATATCGACTTCAGGGGCATCCAAGGCCATGAATCAGTCCTCACGTTTCACATTCCACGAAATATCAACAGCTCTGTCCGAGTCACATTCGCTGGCCTAGACTGGCGGACTGGCGGGTGCGGTAGTCGCGGTGGAAGCGGGAGCGGCTCCAGTCGTGGCGGGGCCCTTCTTCGCCGAGGCAAACAGCTTGCCCATCAAGCCTTCTGAAACCATGCCGACTTCGAACTGCAGCTTGCCGATCTTGTTCTTGAACAAACCGAACGCGAAGATCGCGGGGATGGCCACCACCAGACCTTCCATCGTCGTCACGAGGGCCGTCATGATACCTTCGGCCAGTTCCTTGGGCTTGGGTGATGTTTCCGATTCCGCGATGACGCGGAACGAGTCGATCATACCCTGCACCGTGCCCAGCAAACCGAGCATCGGGGCGGTGGCGACGATCAAGCCGAGGTAGCTCATTTTGTGTTCGAGATACATCGATTCTTCGTCACCCGCTTCTGCCATGCCGGCCATCGCCTCTTCCTGGCCCTTGGACAACCGCGCCATGCCGGCTGTCAGAACCTTGCCGAGGTACGAGTCATTCGCCTTGGCGGCCTCGTAAGCACCCTGGTAGTCGCGAGAATTGATTTTCTGCTCGAACGATTCAATCAGCGCCGCCGGCAGGAAGTTCTCACGGCGGAATTGCATCATGTTCATGGAAATCAACGCGACCAGCACGAACGATTCGACGGCGATACAGGCGCCGAACGGTCCCGAGGCAATGAGGATCCACATCAGGTAGCTACGGCCAGGCTGAGGGGGAGCAGCAGCCGGTGCGGCTTTTTCTTCAGGGGCCTCTTCAGCGGGCGCATCCTCTTCAGCAGGCGCCTCTTCAGCCGCCGCCTTGCCCTTCTTTTCTTCCTGGGCCAGCAAACTGCTTTGCCAGCCGGTTTGAACCGTTACTGTCGTCATCCCGAAGGCGATCGCCAGAACGACCATCCAGTACCACGATTGCAGACTCGTTTTTCGCCGCATGAACTGAGACATCGTCCTGTTAAACTCCAGTGTGTCACTAAGCCTATGAGATCTCTGATT
>CAMAVF010000024.1 GCA_945861445.1 Planctomicrobium piriforme
TCACTACGACAACTTCACCGAATTCCGCCACGCCATCGATGGCTGCCTCGACAACATCCCCACAAAACACCGCCCCCAACTCGCCACCCTCATGACCCACAACTTCCAACACTTCAACCCGGCCTCATTCCTCACCGCGTGAAGTATAGCCGGTCCTTTCGAACACCGTCAAGCCACTCTCATTACCAAACATCAATATGATTTCTCTTCCGGAGAAGAGACCAGCGGACATTCTACTTTATTGGTGTTTGGCGTGTGGTTACGGTCGTTGGATGGCACGCACCGCACGAGCATCGAAGGAGGGCTATGTTTACCACGTGTTCAATCGTGGAAATGCACGTCAACCGGTATTCCATAATGCTGTGACCCGAGAACTCGGACTGCAATCGAGCCTTCGTCCCTCGAGGAAGGCCGAAAAGGTAGAATGTCCCCTCCCTCAAAATCACAGTTCTGGACCGAGATCTTTCACGCGGTTCTGTACTGACGCAGAGGTTTTGTCAGAGTTTATTAGAATCCCTAACAAAACCGGTTGCGGGAATTCCAGAACCGCGACATTTCCCGCGGTTCTGAAATGACGCAGAGGTATTGTTAGCGTTTATTAGATTAAAACATTGGCTTGGTCAAGTATTTCGTGTTACGCTGCACCGTTCAACGAAGTGTTCACGCTCGGTGATCCGTCTGTTCGCGGCTTTTACCCGCCTGTCGAGTTCACTCTTTATCAGCCTGTTGAAAAAGGTGTCTGGAACTTTGCCAACCACGCGGAATCGAGCGTTTTTTCGACGTTCGGAGAGTTCCAGACACCTTTTTCAACAGGCTGCTAACGCGCACGTCAGAATGCAGGAGTTGGCATGACAAGCAACAACAGCAGCGTTCCACTGGATTGGAGTGGACTGCTGAGGCGTCGTGACTTATTGCGGGTCGGTTCCTTGGGAATTGCCGCATCATCGGTGCCTGCGGGGTTCAATTTACGGGCTCAGGCCGCGCCGTCGAACTCGGACGCACCGGCCACGGCGCGTTCCGTGATCCTCCTGTATTTGTCCGGCGGCGTGACCCATATCGATTCATTCGATCCAAAACCCGATGCCCCGCAAGAAATTCGCGGCACGTTGGGCGCGATTGCGACGACGGTCCCGGGGATGCAATTCAACGAGACGCTTCCCTGCCTAGCCCGTCGCGCCGAGCATCTGGCCGTCGTGCGCGGTTTTTCTCACGACAGCAATGACCATTTCATCGGTCAAGCGCACTGTCTTTCCGGCCGACCGGTGACGGCCCAGCAGACCTTCAGCGAACCGAACGTCGGTGCCATCGTCGACAAGTTGCTGGGGCCGCGCAATGGTTTTCCGGGCTACATCGCGGTCCCTGGCACCACTCGGGCCGGTCCCGAATTCCCCTTCACTGGTGGTTGGCTGGGGCGCGAACACGATCCGTTTTGCACCGGCGGCATGCAGCCTCTTAACCTGGCCGAAGAACAAGCAAACATGCAGGCGCTGCAGTCTCCGCCAGACCTGACGGCGGCCCGACTGTCCGAGCGTCGATCGCTGCTGCACCAACTCGAAACCAGATCCAGCGACCTCGAAGCACCAGGCACGGCCAACGTCCTGGCCAAGCAATACGGGATCGCTTTTGACCTGCTGCTGTCGCCCGCCGTGCGTCAGGCGTTCGACTTGCGGCAAGAAGACGTCCGCACGCGAGATCGTTACGGTCGGACCAAAATCGGCCAACGCTGTCTGTTGGCCCGCCGACTGGTGGAAGCCGACGCGCGATTCGTGATGGTCGATTACGGTGTCGATGCGGACTCGGGAAACACCTGGGACAATCACAACGCACCGGGGCAGAATCATCCGCCGATTTGCCAGATCGTCAAGGAACCCTATCATCTCGCCGGCACCGATCGCGCATTTGCCGCATTGCTGGACGATCTGCACGATCGCGGCCGGTTAAAGGAAACCCTGGTCGTCTTCTTGACGGAGTTCGGCCGCACGCCGCGAATCAACAAGGACGGAGGACGCGACCATTGGTGTTGGGCCGGCTCGATCTTTTTTGCCGGCGGCGGCACACAGGGCGGGCAGGCGATCGGCGTCACCGATGAGCAAGGAGCGTACCCCATCCACCGCGCTTACGGGCCGGGAGACGTGGCAGCGACAATTTACAAGGCGCTTGGCCTGAACGCCGAGACGATGTTGTACAACCACGAAGGACGACCCATTCCCATGTTGCCGGCAGGCAATCCGATCGACGAGATTTTATAGGATGTTATCGTATCGCCCAGACACTGCCGGGGAGGGATCGGTAAGGCGACTCGGCATCAACGTGACAATGCGAAAAGAAAAGCAGAATGGCTGATTTCACAAAGATTCGGTGCGTCCTTGCGGTCCAGGACCTCAGCGTGTCGGTTGACTACTACACTGACGTGCTGGGAATGGCGATTGAGTTCACACCGCCGGGCTGGGCGTTTCTCTCTCTCGGCGCATTCCGCGTGATGCTCGGCGAGTGCGCGGACACGATGCCGGCGCACGAGACCTCAGACCATTCGTACTTCGCCTACGTCACAGTCGACGGCATCGACGCGTTCTACGGCGAAGTGGTGGGGAAGGGCGCGACGCTGACGCAACCCCTTGCTGACAAGCCGTGGGGGATGCGCGAGTTCGGAATCCGCACTCCGGACGGACACCGGATCATGTTCGGTCAAGAACTTTGAGAGGTTTCGCTGCGGACGGAACAAAGGGGACATTCTACTTTACTAAAAAAGTAGAATGTCCCTTTTGTTTGCCCGGCCAACATTGTCAATAAATAATCGGTTTCCGGGGGTCGGCGCGTAAATAATCCATGTCGAAAAGTATGCGAACTTGTGTCAGGTGGTAATCGAGCGGTAGACTTGCGATGAGCAGATTGTTCACTGCAGGATAAATTTGATTTGAATTCATTTATGGAGCCATCTTGCCGATTCAATCATCTGACGTGGTCGCCAATTATTGTCGTACTGTGCAGCCAACTTGGAACTTATGGCTGTTACGATTAAGAACCTTGCTGACCGTCAGACCCCGCGGCAAACGCTCGGTCAAGCGATCGGTGACTTCGAATTTCTGGCCTGCGATCGCGGTTGAAGCGCTGGAACGCCGGCAACTGTTAACTGTTGCCCCAATCGGGACCGAGTTCCAGATCACTCCGGCCGATGGCTTCGTCAGCACCACCAACGTATCGAAACATACCGTTGCCGTAGACGCTGCCGGCAATTTTGTGGTGACCTGGCTTAAGCACAACTCGGGAACCCTGCGGGACGTCTACTTCAGACGGTTTGACGCGGCTGGTACGCCTTTGAGCGATGAGATCAGGGTCAATACGACCACCGCGCTGGTCCAGACTTGGCCGTCCATCGCGATGTCCCCCAGTGGTGAATTCGTCATCACCTGGTGGACCGAGAACTTCGCGGATGGCTACGGCTCGGCGATTCTGGGGCAGAGATTCGACGCATCGGGAACGCCGCAGGGGACTGAGTTTCGAGTCGATACGCAAGGACCAATCAATTACTTCCTTTACGCACCTGAAGTGGGTATGGATGCTGCGGGCAACTTCGTAGTGACCTGGACGCGCAGTGTTTCGACAGGCAATGCCAGTATCATTGCCCGGCGGTTCAATTCGGATGCGCAGCCGCAGGGGGCGGACTTCATTGTCAATGAAGAAGACTACGATGTACAAGATCGAACCGACATCGCCATGAATCCCAGTGGGGCGTTTGTCATCACATGGACCACCGGCAATCTGTATAACGAAACCGGTGATCACGACCGCCTTTCCGTTTCTGCAAGGCTGTATGGCCCCTCCGGGGAAGCAGCGAGCAGCGAGTTTCAGGTGAATACGACGACGCACGCCAGTCAGTACGGGGCTGCGGTCGACATGGATTCGAATGGGAACTTCACGGTCGTCTTCTCTTCCCTGCATTCCGACCTGGGAAACAACGTCCTGGGCCAGCGGTTTGCGGCTAACGGATCCAAGATTGGCGGTGAATTTCCGGTCAATACGGAATTAGAAGGGGCCTCGATCTCTCTGGGTGCCATCTACCCCAGAGTTGGTCAGGCGGACGATGGAACGATAGTAGTCAGCTGGCTGACCCAATATCAGGATGGCAGCGAATTTGGAATCTACGCCCAGCAGTACGCTGCTGATGGGTCCCCGAGGGGTGACAATTTTCTAGTGAATACCCGCACAGAATCTTCTCAATTCGAAGCCAGTGTCGCGATGGCCCCCACCGGCAGCTTTGTGGTTGTGTGGACCCAGGTCGTGGGAGGGATTCAGAGAATTAGTGCCCAGTTGTATGGAAACCTGCCTCCCACCGACTTGGCGATCACTGCTGATCACGTCGCGGAATCGGCTGCGGTGGGGACTGTGATCGGGGCCTTGAGCGCCACCGATCCAGATGTCGGAAACACCTTCTCATTCCGGCTCGTTGAGGGTATCGGTAGTACAGACAATTCCAGTTTCGCAATTGTCGACAGCGCTCTAACAATCGCGACGACTGCCGACTTTGAAACAAAGAGCAGCTATTCCATTCGGATTCAGGTGACGAATCAAGGTGGGGGAACACTTGAGAAACAGTTCACGATCAATGTGACGGATGTGAATGAAGTTCCCTCGATCGCGTCCAATCAGACTCTCACCATCGCGGAGAACTCTGTCGCCAGCACGCCGGTTGGATTTGTTGAAGCATCTGATGTCGACCGGACAGCGCCCAACAATACTCTGACGTTCGTCATCACAGGTGGCAACTCCGGCGGTGCTTTCGCCATCAATAACTCCACAGGTCAAATCAGCGTCGTCAATTCGCTGGCGCTCGATTTCGAGGGCACATCTCAGTACTCACTTCAGATCCAAGTCAGCGATGCAGGGAGCGGCAACTTGAGCACCACGCAATCGGTGTTCGTTAATGTCACCAATGTGAATGAGGCACCGGAGTTCGAAGGAAATCTTACGTTTTCCCTCAATGAGAATTCGGCCGCGAATACATCCGTTGGCTCAGTCACAGTCAATGATCCTGATTCGGGCGAGACTCTGACCTACACGATCAGCGGCGGAAATGTCGCCGAAGCATTCGCGATCGATTCCGCCACGGGTGAGGTCAAAGTGGCGAATGCGGTATCCCTGGACTTTGAAACGAATGCGACCTTCACGCTCAGCGTGCTGGTGACGGACAATCAGGGCTTAACCGACACTGCGACTATTACGGTGACGCTGATCGATATTACCGAGGTCCCGCAACTGACGCTCGGCGGTTCTGTTGCCAGATTTCTCAAAAATCAGCCGGCCATTGCCGTACTTCCCCAGATCACTGTGGGCGGTACAGCGCATTTGAATGGGGGCACACTGACCCTTAACGTCAATGCCATAGGCCCCGCGAAGAAACTGCTGGATCAATTCCACATTCCGTCATTCAGCGGACTGGGAGCGAGTTCCGGACCGCTATTCGTCAACGGACATCTCAACCTGCAAATCCAACTCGACGGGAATGCAACCAACAGCTCAATCCAGGCCTTCTTGCGAGACATCACTTTCGCGACAAAGGGCAAGGGCTTGAAGGCACTGACACGGACCCTCAACGTCACTTTGTCAGCCGCTGGGCAGTCTTCAGCTGTCGTGCAAACAATCAGCGTCCTTAAGAAGCCTTAGGCCGTCATTCCCCTTGGGGGATCACGCTCCAGGGAGACGGCCTGGGTGGCCATTGTTCCTAGATTCTGATTGACCAAACCCCGATTTCTTCTGACAATTAGCCAGAACGACGTAATGGACGATATGCAGGCTGTGGCTGATGCTATGGCCGCACGTAGGCCCGTTGATCCCCAGATCGCAGCTTGAGTTCGGGAACGCTCGCGCCAGGTCCAAGAGGATCTTGTCAAGCAGCACGGCATCCGCGAAATCGCTGTCGATTTAATTCGTTCCGTTCGTGACGAATGAAGTACATCCTCGATAGCAACATCGCGCTAAAATGGGTTTTGGCCGAGCCTGACTCTGGAAAAGCCCTGCAACTGCGAGATGAGTCCAGTCAGGGCATTCACGAACTGCTCGCACCGGATGTCTTCGAGCTGGAGGTGGCTCATGCTCTGACCAGGGCAGAACGCTCTGGACGTATCAACGTCGGGAATGCGAGCATCCTGTGGACTGACGTCATGACCACCTGTCCGATCTTGATTCCCTCTGGTCCACTGACACCCCACGCTGTCGCAATCTCCTCTGCGGCACGGCATGGGTTCTATGACTGCCCACGTTCGACTTCTGTGTGGCTTTACCCTTAGAACAAGGTTACATTGAATCGGGGAATTATCACCTGCCGCAACACGATCTTCGCCGGGGCGTCGTCACCTGTCGAATGCGGCCGTCGATCGCCATCTGTTGTTTGGGGCTTCGAGGTAAATTGCATGCGAGAATGGATCAACGGTCTGTGGAAGCCACGACCTTTGCCAAGGCGGACAGAAAATCGCGTTTGGAAAGAATCGTTCGAACACTTGGAACGACGTATCTTTCTGGCTTCAGATTTGAGCATGATCGTTGCCGAGGAGGCTCCGCAGCTCGTGCTGGGCGGGACGGCTGTCACGTGGATCAAGAAAGAGCCGGCGGTCGTGGTGCTGCCACTGGTCGCGGTCGGAGACACTGCCAGCCTGGCTCATGGAACTTTGACGATCAGCGTGGATGCAGTTGGCTCGCGGAAGAAGGTGTTGGATTCCTTTCAAATTCCCCCGTTCAATACGCTGGGTTCTAGCCCTGGACCGCAGTTCGCGAATGGCCACCTCACGCTTCAAATCGAGCTCAGTGATGGAGCGACGCCCAGTGCCGTTCAGTTATTCTTGAAAGGCATCAAGTTCTCGACAAAAGGCAAGGGCCTCAAGGCGGAAACTCGCACGGTGAACGTCACCCTGGAGGTCGGTGGTCTCACGAGTTCCATTTCACAGTCCATTCATGTCCACAAGAAGGCTCCCGTTGTAGAGCCCGGCACCAGTGACACAATTCCCTTTTCCGAGTTGAGCGATGCCCGCGGTCTGAACTTGCCGAATGCAGGCTACCACGCGCTGGCGAGCGCTCCCGACGGAACAATTGCCCGTGTCATCTGGCAGACGCCCAGTTGGATGGGAGGCGAGGACGACGTCGAAGATGCACTCTACTTTGGAGAGCTGCAAGCGGATGGAACCTGGATTGACGAGTCAATCCCGCTGGATTGGGGATCGCGGTACCTGTACGGGTACGAAGCCCAGCTGTTCTTCGATGCCGCCAGTGTTCCGCATGTCGTGTTGGACGGCGGCTACGGTCTGGTTCATCTCTGGCGAACTGACGTTGACTGGGAGTTGGAATTTGTCGAGTACAGCCTGCCCGGCGTAGAGAGTCTCTATTCTGACGATGGATTCACTGCCGCGCTGGGACCGGGTGGCGAGATGCATGTGGCGTTCGCCGCCAATGGGAGCCTGCTCGAAACCGATCCCATCGTGTACGGCACCAACGCCTCTGGTGAGTGGACTTTTGAGGTGGCATTCCAGGCCAGCGCACTTTTTGGATACGGAAGTCCCTTCCAGCAGACCGGCACTTATGCGCGCTACTTTCAGTTGGCCGTCGATTCCCACAATGACGCTCACATTGTCTTCACGCCAGAATTCGAAACCACGCCCGTGGCCGGTGGCAGCTTCGTCTACAGTGAGCTGGCCTATGCCTCCAACCGTACCGGAACCTGGACGACGGAAACCATCGACCGACCTGCGGATGGAACAGGAGACTCCGGACTGGCCGCTTCGATCGCCATCGATCCCCAGACTGATCGCCCGGCGATTGCGAGCTTCTTCGTAGACCGCGTCGGAACTGGTTCACCCACCTCGGGGCGGTTGTATTACCACGTGCAACAGGCCAATGGATCCTGGACCCATCAAACGGTGGCGACGACGGCCGACCGGTATATCGCCAGAGATGGGAACCAGGGGACCGGATTTGCTCCGCTGCTGATCTTCGACGGTGCCGGGCGCGCCAATATCCTGTTCAGTGACTACGCTTCCCAGCATTTCGCCGGGTTTGGCGCTGATGAGTTTGCTGGTCAACTGCGGCATGCCAGGCTGGATGGCAGCGCCTGGCACATTCAGACGGTGTTCCGTCAGGCAGATCCAATCCGGAACTACCTCATCCATCCGGCATTTGCCATGAGCGGCAACCGCGTCAAGTATCTCGCCATCTGGCGACGTGATGTGCTCGGTCAACAATTCGAAGTCATTGACCACCACGTGAAGTTGCTCGAGCTGACGCTGCCACTATTCACGTAGACTAATAAACGCTAACAAAATCTCTGCGTCAGTTTAGAACCGCTAGGAGAAGAAAAAGGTGTCAGGAACCGAACATCGTATTCGGTTCCTGATACCTTTTCTCTTCCACCGCAACCTGGGCCACCCGGCGAAGCGTTCGTCAAAGGCCATAGCGAGTTCCCCGTCAGGCGGATGCGTTGCCAATCACTGCCGGGTGCCTCGCAAACGACCAGTGGTTGTGCGCTATATTCCACTTTCCATCCGCAAGGCGATAGACCTGGGTGCAGTTCCAAAGCGGAATGGGTTGCAGTTCGCCGTTTTTGCCTGTCAGATGGTTTTGCAGGTTGTATGTCAGGATGGCGATGTCACCTGCATCGTTGACAACGACCTTTGGATTGAACTGCTCGCTGCGGACCACCGGCGTGCCCGTGAAATACTTGTCGAAATGCTCTTTGACTGCCTGGCGACCAATTAAACACCGATCCGTAAGCGGATCAAAATAAGTCACATCATCGCGGAAAGCTTCCAGAAATCCTGTACAATCTCCATTATTCCAGCGTGCGTTGATGGCGTTTTCGATCTCAAGGACGGTTTCTGTAATCTTGCTTTTGTCGGGACACACAGGATTTCCTTTCATGCTCAGGGTCACCTCTGCCTCATCTGTCGGCGTAAAATGAACAATAAGTCGAGTCCCAAGGCTCATTTGCTGGCGGGAGCCTTGGCCTGGCGTTTCTCGCGGGCGTCGGTCAGGACCGAATAGAATTGCGTGAAGACGTTGTCTTTGGCGGCGTGTTCGGCGTGGCAGTCGAAACAGTCCTTGCGTTCGAAGGCACGCTCGGCCGAGCGTCCGGTTGGGGACTTGCCCGGTTTGTCGTGAAACATGAAGTAGGCCCAGCCGTCGGGGTACTTCTTGGAATCTTTGATCGCAATTTCCAGTCCCGAAGTTGCCGCCGCGACAAATCCCGTGCGGGACACCGGCCCCTTGGTTTTCGCCGGCTGCGATCTCTGGTTCGTGACGACGAACACCGTCTGCTCGGGGAACTCGCCCGATTCCACGTAGTGATCAAACGCCTCAGACTGCAGATACACATTGTGAAACGTCCCCGGATCATTGGGATCCGCCCGGCCGCCGTCCGAGTACCCCAGTCCGATCGAAGTCCCCACGACCACCCATTTTTCAAAACCAGTCGGCCGCAGCAGGTTCCCCTCCTTGTCATACTCCGGCAGCGCCATCCCCTTCACCACCGAGCCCCCCTTCTTGTCCGCAGCGGGGTCCGCAGCAATTAAAGCACACACCGTAATACTGGCCAACAAAAACACCGCCAACATGTTCCGAACCAGATATTGCATCTTGAACTCCAGCCACCAATCCACTGAGACTCGCCACCCTACGTCATTTTACAACAATTGGAGGTCCGACGCGACGTGATGAAATGCGGCGAAAAGTCGCGGTGTTGTGGTAGTGCTAATCTGGTGTGACGCTGCATTGTGGATGAGGAAGATACAGACGCTGGCAGCGTCTGCCACGGGGCGCAACCCTTTCAGGGTAGGGTTCAAGATTGATTGGAGACCCAGGGTAGCCCGCTGACGCGGGCAACCCTGGACTACGAGACGTATCCCCTTCGGGGAATTTGTTCAATGACCGCTACTACTATGCGTAACGAAAGCCGGACGAACACTTTCGTTTGGTATGGTCCTTTTCATCAGCCCAGGCCCGACGCAGGTGCGAAACCATTTCGCGACGACCAGAGTGAGGCGTAAAGCGTCAGTGAAACCGGTGGATGGGAATCAAAAAACTTGAACTGCTGAGTCGATCGGCTATGATGCATCATCATGTCTCGACGCCGTTCGCGTGGCACAACTCCCTGTCGGATTCTGTTCGCCGGCGCGGCCTTTCTGTTTGTTGTCGTCGCCGGTTGTGCCACACCGGTTGCGGACGGACTGGTTGCGGTCCGCGGACGCGTTACGCTGGATGGGGCGCCGCTGCCGCGTGGTTCGGTTTCGTTTCGGGGTGCTCCTGGCGGAACCAATTGGGATCAGCCGACGGGAATGATCGGCGCTGATGGACAGTATGTGATCTTCACGAATGGTCGCGAAGGAGCGGCACCTGGGAAATATCGCGTCGTCGTCTTCGCGACAGATGCTGCGAACACACCGACCGGTGCCGCTCATCCGACTTTGCCACGCTCGTTGATTCCGGCGCGGTATAATGATCCCCAACGCTCGCCATTGCAATTGGATGTCACGTCGGCACCCGAACCCCGTGCCTACGACCTGGAGTTGAAGAGCCATGACAATTGAAACGGGAATGTTGAAGGGCTTAAGGCAGCGGAACGCCTTTACCCTGATCGAATTGCTGGTGGTGATTGCCATCACCGCCGTGTTGATTGCCTTGCTGTTGCCGGCGGTGCAGCAGGCGCGTGAGGCGGCCCGGCGGTCGCAGTGCCGCAATCACCTGAAGCAGCTCGGGTTGGCGGTCCACAATTACGAGGCGACCTTCGGCCTGCTGCCGATTAACCGCTATGGCGACTATGCGTATTCGTCGGTGTGGGGTGGTCCGTTTGAAGATTCGTACTCGTGGAGCTGGCTGGCTTCGATCCTGCCGTACATCGACCAGACGACGTTGTGGAATCAGGGGAACATTCCCAATGTCCGGCTGAAGGATAGTCCTGCGGTGGCGGCGACCATCCCGATTTTTACGTGCCCGTCGGACATGCTGCAGGGAAGCGCGGCGCGGAATGAAACGTCGAACTATCTGCGGACCAATCCGCTGGTCGGCATGACGAATTACAAAGGAGTGCAGGGGTCCAATTTCTGTTTTGGGGATTGGGCGAATCCGGGGACGGCCGGGCACGGTTGTGAGCCCTGGGAGGATGGCGACGGGATCTTTTTCCCCATGAACTTCGCACAGAAGGTGGGCTTTAGAAATATCACCGATGGGCTAAGTACGACGCTGATGATTGGCGAGGACGTGTACGATCCGAACTCACCCGGGGTCGGCAATTTCGGGATTGGCTTCGCGTGGGCTCACGCGGTCGAAGCGTGTGCGATGGCGGCGATCCCGATCAACGCGAAGCGTCCCGACGGCACGCCCTACGCATCGACCGACTGGCAGGGCCGCAACGGCTTCCGCAGCCGGCACATCGGGGGAGCCCAGTTTGCCCTGGCCGACGGCAGCGTCCGATTTCTTTCGGAAAACATGGCCCTGGGTCTCTACCGCGCCCTGGGGACGATTTCCGGTCAGGAACTTGTCAAGGAGTTTTAGCCACGGATGGACACGGATGAAACACGGATTGGATCATCGTTTGCGGGTCTTTCAAGAGGATCGTGTCGATGACCAATACCGTTTCAGTGACCCTGAATGGATGGCTTGTCTCTGCATTTATCCGTGTTCAATCCGTGGCTAAAACTCTTCTGAATCAACTCCAGACAGCAACCCGATCGCGTTGAGTCTGAATTATTCGTCGCGGTCCAAAAATGCTCAGAAGTGGTTTTGTCAGGGCTTCCAATTGCAAATAGGTCCATTGTTCCGGTCGGAGAAGTCGTACCTATGAAATCGCCTGCCTTTACAGACGATTCCCCGCGAAGTATCCCCGATCGAGAACTCGTCCTGATTTGGGGGTTACGGCTGCTGGGGCTGATTGACATGCTGGCCTTGTTGGCCGTCGTGATGCCGCTGGAATGGATGGCCTGGATCAACGATCTCTGCGGATTGGAGACGTTTCCCGAGTCCCGAATTGTCAGCTACCTCGCGCGCACCACATCGGCCCTGTATGCGCTGCATGGCGCGCTATTGCTGTTTATTTCAGCCGATGTGGACCGTTATCGCCCGCTGATCACGTTTCTGGCTGCGGCCGCAGTCGTGCATGGTGCGATCCTGCTGGGGATTGACCTGGCGGTTGGGATGCCCTTCTTCTGGACCTTGCTGGAAGCCCCTGCCTTCACCGCGATAGGTCTGGCCGTGCTGTGGCTGCAGCAACGGAAAGATCTCACAACCCCGTCCGTTTCTGCGTAGCGAGTACTGGGAGTTAACGGGGTGCCCGATTTCACGGTTGATCTGACAGCCGGAATGCGATACATCGCAGGTAGGTCGACACTCGCTAACAACCATTGGGCTGACGCCCAACGCTCGCCTTGAATAGGAAAACATCTTGGAATTGCCCCGCAACCCGACACGCTCGGTTCGCATCGGTCAGATTCACGTGGGGAAAGATTATCCCATCGCCGTGCAAAGCATGACGGCGACTCACACCCAGGATATCGATGCCACCGTCGCCCAGGTGCGTGATCTGGAGGCGGCTGGCGCGGATGTCGTGCGAATTGCGGTCGATAGTTCCAAAGATGCCGAAGCTCTCGCCGAGATCCGCAAGCAAACCACCGCCAACCTGTCGGTCGACTTGCAGGAAAATTATCGCCTGGTGACCGAGGTCGCTCCTCATGTCGACAAAGTCCGCTACAACCCCGGCCACCTCTATCACCACGAACGCCAGAAGCCGTGGCAGGACAAGGTCAAGTTCATCGCCGAGGTATGTGCCGAGAACGACTGTGCCATTCGCATCGGTGTGAATTGCGGCTCAGTCGATCCGGCCCAGGTCGAAAAATACGGCGAACACGATTCACTCAGCCCCATGCTGCAGAGTGCCTGGGAGCATTGCTCTCTTCTTGACGCGATGGGATTTGACCGCTATGTCGTGTCGTTGAAGGATTCGGATCCGAAGAAGGTCGTCGAAGTCAATCAGCGGTTCGCGATGGAACGCCCCGATGTGCCGTTGCACCTGGGAGTGACAGAAGCGGGCTTGCCCCCGGACGGCATCATTAAGACGCGGATGGCCTTCGAACAACTCATCAGCAAGGGGATCGGCGATACGATTCGTGTCTCGCTAACAGTTCCGAATCCGGAGAAGTCGCAGGAAATCGCGGCCGGGCGCCAGATCATCGCTGATATCGCCGCCGGCCGCGTCCGCAGCTTCGTCGACTTCGGACTGGACACGCTGAATATCATCAGTTGCCCCAGTTGTTCGCGAGTCGAAAACCAGGCGTTCATCGAGTTGGCACAGCAAGTCAAAGCGATGACGGCCTACGCGAAAGACCACGCCCTCACCATCGCCGTGATGGGATGCCGAGTGAACGGCCCGGGCGAAACGGACGACGCCGACCTCGGCCTGTGGTGCGGCCCCAACTTCGTGAACTTGAAGAAGGGCAGCGAAGAACTGGGAGCGTACCCGTATGACAAGATCCTGGGGAAGCTGAAGCAGGAGCTGGATCAGTTGATTGCCGCAGGAGTTGGATGAGATGAAATGACTAATGTCTAATGACTAATGTCTAAATGGGGAAATTCCGCATGCGGCATCCTTTTAGACATTAGTCATTAGACATTTTCTCCCTACCCTGCCTGCTTCTTCGCAGCATCTGCCTTCGCCGCTTCCGCCTTCGCTTTTGCCGCATCTTCTGCGGTCCAGAACTCGCGGTGGGGACGCCACAACAGGTAGCCAGAAATCAACTCGATCAGCCCGTACGCCACGGGGGCCAGGGCCCAACGGTTGTACCGCCTCAATGCGGGCCCGGCGACGACAGTCAGCAGGATCCCAACCACTGTGCCCGATCCGATCCATCCAAACCCCGCCTGCATACGTTCGGCCCCTCGCCGAGCACACGCCGCCCGCTGTGCCGGGGCGTGCATCAATTCTCGAGTGATCTGCTGAGCCAGCAGGGTGAATTGATTTGCCGCCGGTCGCTGCCAGCGATTTCGGATCAACTCCTTGGTGATCTCGTTGCGCGACTTCCCGTCCAGGAGTTCTTGCACGACGCAGTCCAGCAGTGCGTTCGCCGACGCATCGTCGCCGAGTTCTACGGGCGGTTCTGGGGCGACCTTGTTCCACAAGCCTGCAACCACGGCGGACGTTCCTTCCTGTCGGGAATAATCAGTCGTCAAGGCGTACGTTCGATCTGTGTCGGCCGCGTGTCTGATGACCAAAAGCGATCGCTCAATGCGGAAATTCCCTCAGGATTCGAATCCTGAAGCTTCCCGTTCCGTTGAGTAGATGAATAATGTTAGTGCTCAGGATACTTCCCGAGCAGTAGACACCGCAACCTCGTCTGGGCGACTCCATGAACACGCCTTCCAATTCTCTGCAGACGATTCGCTTTCAGGTGGAGGGTATGCATTGTGCCGGATGCGTGGCGAGCGTTGAATCCGCTCTGAAACGAGCGCCCGGCGTCATGGAAGCGGGGGTGAACCTGGCGACGCGCGAAGGATTTGCCACGGGAGTGACCGCGGGATTGTCGCTGCAGACATTGCAGCCGATCGTGTCGGCGGCCGGTTACCAACTTCTCCCACTCGCCACGCCTGAAAATATCCACGAGCAGCAGGACGAGCGTGAGCAGCAGTTGGCCGTTCGCTGGTGGCTGTGGTGGGCGGCACTCCTGCTGGCGTTGCCCGTAGTGGTGATCAGCATGGGGGAATTGCAATTCCCCGGCCGCAATCTGCTGTTGTGTGTCCTGTCGGCACCGATTGTGTTCGGCACCGGCTGGCCGTTCTGGAAAGCGGCGTGGTCGAGTCTCCGACACGGCAGGGCCGACATGAATACGCTGATCGCGTTGGGAACCGGTGCTGCCTTCGCCGCCAGCCTGGTCGCGACGCTGGTGCCGCAATGGTGGCCTGCCGGACAACATCCGCACGTGTTTTACGAAGCGGCCGTCATGATCATCGTGTTTGTGTCATTAGGACGACTGCTCGAAGAGCGGGCGCGTGGGAAAACGTCGGACGCCGTTCGCCGACTGCTCGCCTGGCAGTCCCCCACCGCGCGTGTGCGTCGTGCCGGCCGCGACCAGGAGATCCCGATCGGTGAAGTTGTCGCCGGTGATGCCGTTATCATCAAGCCGGGCGAGCGACTGCCTGTCGACGGCGTGATTCTCGAAGGGACCTCGTGGATCGACGAATCAATGCTGACGGGTGAACCGGTTCCCGTCACGCGACAGCCGGGCGATCCGTGCTATGCCGGAACACTCAATCAAGCGGGGGGATTTGTGCTGCAGGCGACGAAGGTGGGTGAAGACACGGTCCTGCGACAAATCGTGCGGTTGATGCAAGATGCCCAGGGTTCGAAGGCCCCGATCGCTCGTCTGGCGGACGTTGTCAGCAGCTATTTCGTGCCGGCGATTCTGGTCGTGGCCGCCATCACCTTCGTGGCCTGGCTGACCTTCGGGCCGCGCGATGCCGCGTTGACTCATGCGCTGCTGGCGTCGGTCAGCGTGTTGATCATCGCCTGCCCCTGTGCGCTGGGGCTGGCGACTCCCACGGCCATCATGGTCGCGACGGGTCGGGGAGCAGAATTAGGTGTCTTGATCAAATCGGCCACAGCGCTCGAATTGGCCGAACGAGCCACCGTGGTGATTTTCGACAAGACCGGGACGTTAACCGTCGGCCGGCCCGTGGTCACAGACATCCGCCCGGCCAACGTGGCGATTGCCGGGAGTGTCATTTCGGTCGATGAATTGCTGCGATCCGCCGCTGCGGTCGAAGCTCGATCAGAACATCCTTTGGCGACAGCCATCGTGACTGCTGCCCACGAACGTCAGTTGGAAATCCCCGCGATCACAGACTTCCATTCTGTGCCCGGTCACGGCGTCTCGGCGACGGTCGCGGGGCACAGCGTGGCGATTGGCAGTCCCCGGTTTCTGCGGACGCTCGGCGGGCAGATTTCTGAAACTCAACTGGAGATCGCCGTCGCCCCCGGCCAATCGGCGATTTTGGTCGCGATTGATGGACAGTTCGCCGGGACGATCTGCGTTGCGGATCGACTCAAGGCCAGTGCCCGGCCGACCGTGGGCGAACTTCGTCTGCAAGGCCGCCGGGTCATTTTGCTGACTGGAGATCGTCGCGCAACAGCCGAGGCCATCGCCCAGGAGGCCGGCATTGCCGAGGTCATCGCGGACGTCCTGCCGGCCGATAAGATTGAGCAAGTCCGACAACTGCAGCAAGCGGGTGAGGTCGTGGTCATGGTCGGCGACGGCATCAACGACGCCCCGGCCCTGGCCCAGGCGGATGTCGGGATTGCGGTCGGCAGCGGCACCGATGTCGCGCTGGAATCCAGCGGCATCGTGCTGCCCAGTTCGGATCTGACGGGCGTCGTCGCGGCCCTGGCGTTGTCGAGTCAGACCCTGCGCGTGATCCGGCAGAATCTGGGCTTCGCCTTCATCTACAATCTGTTCGGAGTTCCCCTTGCCGCGGGGGTCTTTTATCCTTTCTGGCATCATCTGCTCGATCCCATGTTTGCCAGCGCGGCAATGGCTTTGAGCAGCGTTTCGGTGGTGAGCAACAGTCTGCGATTACGCGGCTTTCAGCCACCTCTCGCCAAGATCATCGAGCCAAATTCCGGAGTTTCAAGTAAGGTCACACCGCCAGTTCCTCAGCCCCCGGTGGCGCCGGAATTGGTATCGATTGATTTGGGTGCGTTCAAGCGACCGTAACCTTGCCGGTTGGCAGGTCGCGGAATGGCAAGGGCGGCGAACCTTCTTCGTAGGCGAGCGTCCGGCGTAAGCCGGATGGTTTTTAGCGAGTTTCGGCCGACCTTATCGCCCCTTTCAAAAGCCAAACCTGGAGCGCATTCGGCTCGAGCCTTCCGGTCGCGTGCCACTGCTTCGCGACTGTACCCAGTCGTTAAGCAGTGCTCATTCGGTCCATTCAAAGCACTGCTTAACCGCCGAGTACAGCGGCAAAGCAGTGGCACATCACTCCATTGCGTGCAGATTGAACAGTTCGTCAACTGGAACACACAAAGTGAACACGCTCTGCTGCGACCTATCAAAAAAACTCGCTGATAAATGATTACCGTGAGTCGCCAACAACCATCCGGCTCACGCCGGACGCTCGCCTGGGCTGCGTGATTGGTCTGGACAACTAACCGCCCCTGTCCGATTATGGCTCGCGCGCGGTGGGGCAGTGTCTGGTCAGGTCGATCTTCAGGAGTTTTCGTTTGATGACGCTTCACTTTCGCGTACTGCCACGGCACGACTGGCGTTGGCTGCTGTGGTGTGCTGGTCTCGTGCTGTGCCTGTCGACAACACACGTGTCGGCACAGGATGACAACAAACCGCTAATCTGGGCGGCGGATGCTGAGGGGGGAGCCCCTTACATCTACAAAGATCCCAAGGATCCGAATCACAACATCGGATTTGAGGTCGATCTCGCCCAGGCCCTGTCGCGTGAACTGGGGCGTCCGATTGTCTTCAAGCAGTACCAGTTTAATAGCCTGGTTTCCGGCTTGCTGCGCGGTGATTTCGACCTGGCGATGAATGGTCTGGAAGTCACTCCCGATCGCCGAGCGAAATTGCTCTTCAGCCACCCGTACTACATCTTTCAACAGCAATTGGTGGTGCGTGCGGATGAAACGCGTATCAAGAGTTTTGCGGATTGTCAGAAGCTCAGCGGGATCACCGTTGGCACGTTAGAAGATACCGCGGCGCTGCGGTTGCTGAGTCACGATCAAATCACGACCAAGATTTACGACAATCAGGTGGAACCCTACGCCGATCTGGAACTGGGCCGCATCGACGCAGTACTGCTCGATCTGCCGATTGCCGTCTCGTACGCTCAACCGAACGACAACCTGAAGTTCGTCGGTGAGCCGTTTGCCGAAGGCTATTATGCGATTGCCCTGCGGAAGGACCAGCGGGAACTAGTAGAGAAGATCGACCGTGCTCTGGCCAAGTTGATTGCCAACGGCGAACTCCAACATATCTACGAGAAATGGCAGATCTGGAACGACGAACAAGACAAGCTCGCTCATTCCAGCAGCCTGGATGTGGCCGCCGAATCGCAGCAGTTATGGACCCTCAGCCGGTACTTTCCGTTGCTCGTCGATGGAGCAAAGACGACGGTCTTCATCAGCCTGCTGAGCATGCTGCTGGCCATTGCGATTGGTTTGCCGATTGCTATGTTGCGGTTGTACGGACCGCTGCCGCTGCGCATCTTGGCGACGTTGTATGTTGAATTCTTCCGCGGGATCCCCGTCCTGTTGCTGTTGTATTTTCTCTATTACGGGTTGTCTGGAATGGCAAAGGCCTATGGTTGGGGCCATTGGTTCGATCTCCAGCCATTCCAAGCCGCCATCTTGGGATTCGGACTGATCTATGCCGCCTATGAGTCCGAAATCTACCGGGCGGGAATCGGCTCGATCGCGCCGGGCCAGTGGGAAGCGGCGGAATCGCTGGGGATGTCCAAGCCGCTGACATTCCGCCGGATCATTCTCCCCCAGGCGATGCGAATCATTCTGCCCCCCATGACGAACGATTTCGTCGCCCTCCTTAAGGACACCAGCGTGGTCAGCGTCATTGCAGTTGTGGAACTGACCAAGCAATATCAGATGCTGTCCAAGTCCAGCATGAAGTATCTCGAAATCGGCATCGCCACGGCGGCACTCTATCTGGTGATGTCGGTTCCCTTGGGATATTTGTCGAGATACCTGGAGAAACGCTGGAACAAGCAGACCCTACGGTAGAACAGAATGAATCAACCCATGTCGCAGCCTGCTACCACCGAAGTTCCGGCAACCACCCAGCCGCCGATGTCGATCAAGTTGCAAGGCGTGACGAAACGCTACGGAAGCAATCTGATCCTGGATAACATCAGCCTGGATGTCGCACCGGGAGAAACGGTGGCTCTCATCGGGCCCAGTGGCGGTGGCAAGTCGACGCTGCTGCGCTGCCTGAATTGCCTCAATACGTTTGAGGCGGGGCAGATTCACGTGGGGCCGCATATTTTGCAGCCCGATAGCTCGGGCGAGGTCCCCGGGGCGGTGCGGCAACAGGTCCGGCGGTTGCTGGGCATGATCTTTCAAGACTTTCAGCTCTTCCCTCATCTGACCGCATTGCAGAATGTGATCGAGGCCCCGATCCAGGTCCTGCATCGCAACCCGGAAGAAGTGCGAGAACGGGGAATGAAATTGCTGGAGCGTGTCGGCTTGGGGGCGCGGACTCACGCGTATCCACACCAATTGTCCGGCGGTCAGAAGCAACGCGTCGCAATCGCGCGGGCCCTGGCGATGGAGCCACGCGGACTGCTGTGCGATGAAATCACCAGTGCTCTCGACCCCGAACTCAAAGGGGAAGTGCTGGACGTTCTGGAGGATCTGAAACGAGAAGGCATGACGCTGTTGATGGTCACGCATGAGATTGGATTCGCCCGCCGTGCGGCAGACCGTGTCGTCGTCCTGGCAGGCGGCAAGATCGTCGAGAACGGCCCGCCGAGCCAGGTCATCGATGCGCCGCAGACCGAACGGACGAAGACGTTTCTCAGCCGCGTGTTGGGGTAGAGCGCGTTGACTTGAGGTCAGCACTGTCTCACTCATTGGTGAGTGAGTTCTGGCTCCCCTCGCCCTGGTACTCCGGGGAGAGGGGCTGGGGGTGAGGGGCACGATCAAGAATCGACGCGAGACCAGATTTTCCAAGAATAAAGACTCTTTTAGAAAGCAAACCGAACGACGCTCGGAATGCCCCTCACCCCCGCCCCCTCTCCCCGGGGTACCAGGGCGAGGGGAGCCAATTCAAGGTTCGAAACCTCTCGCTCTGCATTACGAGTCGTTTGGCCTAACGTCCTTGACTCCGGCCACTACTTGTCGTCTTCGTCCTCGTCTTCATCGTCGTCGTCCCACTCTTCTTCCCAATCTTCATCGTCTTCGTCGCAGCCTTCGCCGTGGGCGTGGCCGTGTTCGAGTTCTTCCGGAGTAGCGTCGCGAATTTCGATGATCTTGACGTCGAACTTCAGCGTTCTGCCGGCCAATTCATGGTTGCCGTCGATGGTGACCGAATCGGCATCCAACGCGACGACGGTCACGAAATCCCAGCCATCATCGGTTTCGGCTTCCAACTTGTCGCCGACTTCGACTTCCATGTCCTCGCCCATCTCGCTGCGGGGAATGGTCTGTACGAGGTCTTCTTCACGCTCGCCATAGGCGTCAGCCGGGGCAAGTGTCACTGAGACGGAATCGCCGACGGCATGTCCTTCCAATGCCTTCTCCAGACCGGGGGGCAGCTCGCCCGAACCGACCAGGAAGCACCATTCATCACCCGGTTCGCTGGACTCCAGGATTTCACCGTTCGCTTCGGAAATCTGGTACTGCATCGAAACCACTTTACTGGGAGTGATTTTCACAACGAACCCTTCTGCTGAAAAACGAAACACCGCAACAGGCGTCAAGACGACGTCGTTTGAACGCAACTGCCACGGAAAACCGCGCCCGTGTTGTAGCCGATTGGCAAGCGCCGGAAAAGCGTATGCCTCCAAAACGCAACGCATCAATTCAGGCTTAACTGACGGACTTGCGTCTTTGCGGGCCTTGAAGTCCCTGAAATTTAAAAGGACACACGGGACCGCAAGGACCTGAATTGTTTCCAAAACCGCGCCGGGAATTGCAAAAACTTCCGTCATCCGACGACCCGACTTGAAGCCCTTTCAGAAAAAATCCAGAAACACCCGGAACTGGCCGCCAACGTATCGATCAGGGTGTCTGGGAAACCCACGCAAAATAAAGGCCCGGTTTTTTGATCCTAAGACTGTTACCATGCGCAGGGCTTAACAGCGGTTTTCGTGCGAATCTGGCTTTAAAAACTTGAGCCCAAATGACGCCGTTGACACACTTTTCGATCAGCAGTACATTCCCAACCATTGTTGCGCGAATCTGGCAAGCCGGGCGAGACAAGTCGCTTGAAGAGTTTGAGGGATTCGCGGTTTATAAGGAGCTGGGCGTGGTTGCACGGATGCGCAACGGACGGGGATGGTGCTGCCTCGCAGTACTGGTCCTCGTTCAGACAGGGTGTGCCCGATCGGCGGT
This sequence comes from Planctomicrobium piriforme, assembly GCA_945861445.1. Lineage (GTDB taxonomy): Bacteria > Planctomycetota > Planctomycetia > Planctomycetales > Planctomycetaceae > JAKFVC01. The sequence goes on from CAMAVF010000024.1 coordinate 21,095, forward strand.
GTTACCACCGCCAGCGGCGATCCCAGCACCGCCGCAACCTGTGATCCCGACCCCGGCACCACAATCGACGGTCCCGAATTTTAATGTTCAGACTCCCGGCAAAGACTTATGGAAGCCAACGGCCAAGCCGCGAGATTGGAAATACGTCGTCGTGCATCACACGGCATCGGAAAAAGGGAATGTGGAATCGATTCACGAAGAGCATCAACAGAAGAAGGATGCAAAGGGAAATCCCTGGCTGGGAATCGGTTATCACTTTTTGATTGGCAACGGCAATGGCATGACGGACGGGGAAATTGAGCCCACCTTCCGTTGGCGGGGACAGTTGCAAGGGGCTCATGCGGGAAGTTCAGATCCCATTTACAACCAGCAAGGGATCGGAATTTGCCTGGTAGGCAATTTTGAAAATCATGCACCGTCAGCCAAGCAACTGGCGGCATTGAAACAGTTGGTGCGGTCCCTGAAGGGGACCTACAAGATCAGCAGCAAGAACGTAATTGGACATCGGGATGTACGGGCCACGGAGTGTCCCGGAAAACTCCTCCCGATGGAGGAAGTGGCGAACGAACCCATCGACTTTCAATTCTCTGAGGCCACGCCGGCCCAACCAGAATTGAACGTCGCCAACCAGATTGGGAAGCACCCATGACGACACATCGGTTTTCATTCCAGAACCACTCCGTGGCGACCAATTCTGTCGAAATTCCCGAGCGATTCGCAATTTCGTCGGCACCCGTGCCGGTCGTCAGTGCCCCGGCAACGCCGATCGAGCCGGTCGCTCTGGAAGCTGTGGCCCCGAATGCCATTTCGGTCCCGCAGTATTACGAAGCCAAGTATGCGTACCCGTTGATCGTGTGGCTGCAGCCAGCCGGTTGCCGGGCACCTGACCTCAAGCAGATCATGCCGGTGCTCAGCGAGCGGAATTACTTCGGGACGGTGTCGCGGCTGGCGTTCTCGATTGGGAACCCGCTCTCCGCGTTCTCTCTGGGCGAACGCCAACCGGGAGCCTCACCGGTCCCCTGGAATTGGGCGGCTGATCTGCGTCGAGACGTGTTGCATGTCCGCCGCAATTTTCATATCCACAGCGAACGGATTTATCTTGCCGGCATCGGTGCGGGGGCATCGGCCGCCATTCAGATGTTGCTGGAAAAGCCCGAGTGGTTCGCCGGCGCCATCGCCCTCGATCCAGATCTGGAATTGGCAAAAATCTCCGTCCGCAACATCCGCGAACTGGGCGACAAGCGACTGTTTACGACCGCGGTCATGCCCAACCCCGAGTTGAACGACCTGGAACGACTCTGCTTTGGGGCCGGCGTCGAGGTGACCCACAAGAACTATCCGACGGAACTCAGCCTGCACCGCAAGGTGTTACTGGATGTCGACCGCTGGTTGATGTCCGAGATCTGCCAGCCGCAGATGGTGTAACGGCGGTAATTGTCGCCAATCAATCAAATCAGAGCAAATTCGCAGTAGGATTGCGCGATAGCAATCGACGCCTCGCGGGTGAATTATCTCGCCTCGGTACTCCGGGGAGAGGGGTCGGGGGTGAGGGGCTTTGCGAGCGACATTGCGATTGTCGCATCTGACACGCAGTTTCCCTGCACATCCACGACTCAGCGTCATTGACTAATCGTGCCCCTCACCCCCAGCCGCTCTCCCCGGAGTACCGAGGCGAGGGGAGAGAGATCTCGGTTTTACCACATCTGGTGAGATACAAAGTAAAAAACGATTCAGCCCGGCCGATGTCATTCTCGGCCGGGCTGATTTCATTGATTGATCATGCCGTCCCCGTTAATCCAATGCCATCGTGACGGTCTTCAATTCCGTGTAATTCTGTAGTGCGGCGGAACCCAGTTCGCGGCCGATGCCGCTCATCTTGAAGCCACCGAACGGTGCGGCGGCGTCGAAGACGTCGTAGCAGTTCACCCAGACCGTGCCCGCACGAACGTGCTTGGCGAAGTGATGGGCCTTGCCCACGTCGCGCGTCCACACGGCTGCGGCCAATCCATAGAACGTGCTGTTTGCCCGCTCGATCACTTCGTCCGTTGTCTTGAACGGCAGAACGCTCAATACCGGCCCGAAGATTTCATCCGTGGCAATGGCCATGTCGTCGGTCACGTGGTCGAAGATCGTGGGTTCGATGAAGAATCCCTTGTCGCCATGCCGCTTGCCACCCGAAACGCACTTGGCGCCGGCAGCGTTGCCCTTGCCGATGTAGCTCAGGATCTTGTCGAACTGATCCTTGTCGACCTGCGGTCCCTGCATCGTGTCGGGATGCAGGGGATCGCCCAGCTTCCGCAGGGCTGCACGCTGCACGAGCTTGCTCACGAATTCGGCATGGACTTTTTCCTCGACGAAGACGCGGCTGCCGGCACAGCAGCACTGGCCCTGATTGAAGAACAAGCCGAACTCGGTCCCGGCCACGGCGGCATCCAGATCGGCGTCGGCGAAGATCACATTGGGACTCTTGCCACCGAGTTCAAAGGTCAGCCGCTTCAGCGTCTGGGCGGCATCACCCATGATGATCTGGGCGGTCCGGTGTTCGCCCGTAAAGGCGATCTTATCAACCTGGGGATGCTTGACGAGTGCGGCCCCGGCCGTCGGGCCATAACCCGGAACGAGATTGATGACACCGGCCGGGAAGCCGGCTTCCAGGGCCAATTCCCCCACACGCAGTGCGGACAACGGAGTCTGCTCGGCGGGTTTCATGACGATCGTACAACCGGCCGCCAGGGCGGGGCCCCACTTCCAGGCCACCATGAGGAGCGGGAAATTCCAGGGGATGATCTGGCCGACCACGCCCATCGGTTCGCGCCGAGTGTAGCAGAAATAATTGCCGCGAATCGGGATCGTGTCGCCCGTCAGCTTGTCAGCCCAGCCGGCGTAATAGCGGAGGCAGTCAATCGCCAGGGGCAGGTCGGCAGCGCGGCTGTCGCGGATGGGCTTGCCGTTATCGAGCGATTCCAGGGCCGCCAATTCCTCGAGGTTGTCTTCCATCAGATCGGCGAGTTTATTGATCATCCGGCCGCGGTCGCGAGCATCCATCTTGGACCACGGACCCGATTCAAAAGCCTTGCGAGCCGCTTTGGCAGCCAGATCGATGTCGGCCGCGTCCCCTTCCGCAACCTGGGCAATGACTTCTTCAGTCGCCGGATTGACGGTGGCGAAGGTCTTGCCGCTGACGGCGTCCTGCCACTTGCCGTTAATGAGAAGTTTTGTCTGGCGGATTTTGGGTGCGGTCACCCGAGTGGTTTTGCTTTCCGACTTCGCCGTTACCGTAGCCATGTTGCGCTCCTTGGCTGAATGGTGTGATCGCCCTGTGCGGGGATGGGGCGGACGTTTTGACTGAACGAAGACGAGCGTCTTGTCCCGATCCCAATTGTAACAGAGTCGCGTCAACCTGCCATGCCCGGGCTTGTGTTGTGAACCGACGATCGGTTACGGTGACCCCATCGCTCCACCCTCATTCTCGACGAGCCTTTCATCGTGTTGCGCGATCCGATTGTTCAGCGTTGTCTCGACGGCTACCAGCTCGGCTTGCCACGCGTTCCCATCTCCGGCCGGTCGGGTGAATTGCTCGGTCGCGGCACGGGGAGTTCGCTGGAGTTTCAGGAATACCGCCAGTACATGCCCGGGGACGATATCCGCCATATCGACTGGTCGACCTACGCACGTTCCGATCAGCTGATGGTGCGACTGTACCGCGAAGAAATCAGTCCGCGGACCCAGGTCTTCGTCGACACCAGCCGCTCGATGAACACGGGTGAGCAGGCCAAGCCGCTGGTCGCCCGGCAGTTGGGAGCGTTGTTCTGCCTGTTGAGCGCCCGCCTGGGAGGCCAACCGCAGTTGGTGCCGTTAAGCGACGAACTGCCGCTGCGCCCCGTGAGTGTGGAGGGCCTCGGCCAGTTTTATCAGCAACCGTTCTCGGCGAGTGTCACGTTGCCGGAGTTGTTGGACAAGCAAGCCTTGCCACTGAAGCCGCAGGGCTTACGCATCGTGATCAGCGATTTTCTATTTCCCCACGATCCCGAAACGCTGATTCGCCGCCTCGCAGCGGGTGCCAGCGTGTTGTGGATCGTACAGTTGCTGAATGCCTGGGAAGCCAATCCCACACCGCTCGGTGGTCGGCGGCTGGTCGACATCGAAGCGGGCAGCGAGCTGGATCTGCAGATTGATCAACGGACAATCCAGGTCTATTTGAACCGCCTGAACGTCCTGCAGACAGAACTGCAGCGCCAATGCCGGCGAGCCCACGCGATTTTCGTCACACTCGCCGCAGACGATGGCCTGGAATCACTGTGTCGCGGCGAACTGTCGGCAGCAGGGGTTTTGCGAGCCGCGTGACGGTGCCGGACTGCAATGGGTGTGAGGGGTTCAGGTTGGTCGGCCAACCGTATCCCAAATGGATGACTCATCTTCCCTCGCCCCGGTAATCCGGGGAGAGGGGCCGGGGGTGAGGGGCACGAGTAACCATCAATGCGGAGTTCTGGATTTGCAGGGAAAAATGCCCTTTTCGAAATGGCAATCTCAATAACGCTCGAAAAGCCCCTCACCCCCAACCCCTCTCCCCGGCGTACCGGGGCGAGGGGAGAGAAAATTCCATTCTTTCGCGCCTCACGCAATCGTTGAGTTAATGCGCACTAGTGTGACGTCAACTTTGTTTTTTCGGGTTCGGCAAATTGATAGACCTGACTTCAATGCTGGAAGCATCACCAATCAACCCCAAGAATCAAAGTTGACACTACACTAGCCACTCGCCAACAACCATTGGGCTTACGCCCAACGCTCGCCACGAAGAATTCCTCTCAACCCCACACGCGGCGCAGGAAGTTGATGAAGTTCCCTGACATGATCCCTTCGATGTCGGCTTGCGAATAGCCGCGGGCCTTCAACAGTGGCGGCAGCTTTTGCAGGTCGGCGATCGAATCCAGATCCATCGGAGTCTGTTCGGTGCCGTAGCCGCCGTCCAGGTCGGTGCCGATGCCGACGTGTTTGGCATTGCCGGCGATCTGGCAGATGTGATCGATATGCTCACAAATGCGTTCGATCTTCAGTTGATAGTCAGCCGGCTTGCTCTTGTGATGCACCCAGCCCGGGACCATCATGATCGCGTCAAAGGCCATGCCCAGCACGCCGCCACGCTCGATGACCGCCTTGATTTGATCATCAGCGAACTGGCGGTTCCACGGGGCGAGTGTCCGGCAATTTTGGTGGCTGGCCCACAGCGGACCGCTGTAGCAATCGAGAGTGTCCCAGAAGCACTCGTCGCAGAGATGCGTGACGTCCAGAATGATCCCCAGCCGCTCCATTTCCTTGAGCAGCTCTTTGCCTTTGGCAGGCAAGGGACCGCTGGCGTCCGTGCCGTGGGCGTAGACTCCGGGACCATAGTGGGCTGGTCCCAGCGCCCGCAGGCCACTTTCGTAGCTCCGTTCCAGGTGCTTCATCGTGACGATCGAGTCGGCGCCTTCCAGACTCAGCATGAAGCCGATCGGCAGACTTTTCGGCTTCTCGCGTGACTTGACGATGTACGGTGTCCCGTCGTCACAGGGTGGTGATTCACGCCACAGCTTGAGGTGTGCGTCGAGTTGCGCCACGGTGCGGATCTGCACCATTTCCCCGGCGTCGATCATTTCGCGATACCAGGCCAACTGGCCCTGGGTCTGGGCCCACGCTTGTTCGGGCGAACTCCAGCCCGGCAGGCGGTGGAAGTAGCCCGAGTTCCGGCCAATCTGGGTCGCCACGCACAGGCCGATGCTGCCCCGTCGCATTTCGGGAAAGCACACGGTGTTGGTGCCGCGGTCGACTCGGTCCTTCTGATGCCCCTCCCAACGGCGGATTTTTTCCAAGGACCACCGCTGATCGCGATTCCATTCGAGAGCATTCATGCTCAAGTCCAGATGCACGTCAAACGTAAAGACCGGGTCGCTCATCGCATTCCTTTCACGGGTGTTGTCGAAAGCAGAGATTTTCAACCGCAGGGCGGATGTCTTGATCAATGTCGGGGCAAGAGCCAACGTCCTGTTGCGCCATCAAAGTGTATCGCCTGAATCACGGCACCGCCAACGAGGGGACAACGAGCAGATCATCACAGCGCCTCGGACCTGTGAACAAACCGTCTATGGGATGTCGGGCTGATGGCCAATTTTCAAATTCGATTGCTCGACCCCGACTTCTGCGGGTGTCTCGACCGTGTGGCAATGCCTATAATTGCCGAGTCGATAATCAAACCGTTTCGCTCCAATTGATCGTCCGTGACATGTCTGCTGTGACTCCCCCCCTGCATACGCTGCACTCACGCCACTACCGTGACAACAAGTTTGTCTACCCGGTCCTGTCGCGGCGCAGCAAAGGGATTTCACTGGGGGTGAATCTGAATCCCGACAAGATCTGCAATTTTGATTGCATCTACTGCCAGGTCGATCGCCGCAGTGAAGCCGAGACCGATTTCGTCGATCTGCAGCAGGTTCTCGACGAATTGCGACATTTGCTGGAAATTGCGACGAACGGCCAACTGTATGCCGACGAGCCGTTTTGTCAGGTGCCGGAACATCTGCGGCGACTAAACGACATCGCCTTTTCGGGTGATGGCGAGCCGACGACGTATCGCAATTTCGATGAGATTATTTCACAAGTCGCCCAGCTCAAGGACGAATTGGGACTCGCTGCGACGAAGATGGTATTGATCACCAACGCCAGCATGTTTCATCGTCCGGCGGTGGAACGTGGACTGGCGCTTCTGGATCAACATCAGGGGGAGATTTGGGCGAAGCTGGATGCCGGTACCGCCGACTATTATCACCTGATCGACCGCACAAAGATTCCGTTCCAGCAGATTCTGGACAACATCTCCGCAGCCGCGAAGATCCGGCCGCTGGTGATTCAAAGCCTCTTCATGCGGGTCAATTCTGAGCCACCGACGGTCACTGAATTGGAAGCCTATTGCGATCGTCTCAACGAGATTCTGACGGCGGGCGGCCAGTTGAGCCTGATTCAAGTCTACACCGTCTCACGCACTCCTGCAGAGAGTTATGTGGCCTCGTTAAGCAACCAGGAAGTCGACGCCATCGCGACCCTGGTGCGACAACGCACCGGCCTGCCGACGGAAGCGTATTACGCTTGATTGAAGAATTCTTAGCCACGGATTGACACGGATTGAACACGGATCAAGGCAGAAGAGAAAATCGATGGCCGGTCTCTTCGTAGGCGAGCGTCCGGCGTAAGCCGGATGGTTGTTAGCGACTGTCGAATCTCATTGCGATGGTCGTCATCATATAGATCCCATGATTCCCATTCTTCCCATGGGAATTATGTGAAGCATGGGAATTAAGGGAGTACGACAGTCGCTAACAACCATCCGGCTCACGCCGGACGCTCGCCTAAAAACGCTCATCACTCCGTGATGGCAGCAGACGTCAAAGCCAACCTCGCTCTCATCAGTGACTCCCGCAAACGCTGACCCAATCCGTGTTTCATCCGTGTCAATCCGTGGCGAAAAACTCTTCGTCTCGTTCACTGATGTCTCAGCCGCCGATCGAGTACATCGGCCGATCGGGCTGGATGTACCGGGCGGTGTTGATCTCGTGGCCTTCCTTTTTGGAAGCGATGCTGGCGCGGATGGCGTTGGCGATTTCGGCTTCGCTGGTCCCGCCACGCAACATGCCGCGAACGTCGGTCTCTTCCAGGCTGAACAGGCAGTTGCGCAGTTTGCCGTCGGCCGTGATACGGAAGCGGTCGCAACTCATACAGAAGGGCTGGCTGACCGACGCGATGATCCCGATCTTGCCGATGCCGTCCTCGAACTGGAATTCTGTCGCGGGAGCATGCGGGTTCTGATTGGGACAGGGGACCAGCGGCATGATTTCCGCCGCCAGTTTTTCCAGGATTTCATGTGCGAAGAGAACTTTTTCTCGTTCCCAGGCGTTGTCTGCATCCAGTGGCATGAATTCGATGAACCGGATTTCGACCCCGGTTTCCCGTGCAAAATGGCCGAACCGCACGATCTCGTCTTCGGTCATCCCACGCACCGAGACGGCATTGACCTTCACCGGATCAAAGCCCACGCGCTGAGCGGCCTGAATCCCTTCGAGGACCTTTTCGTATCCGTCGCGGCGGGTGATCTCTTTGAACTTGACCGGATCCAGGGCGTCTAAACTGACGTTGATGCGGCGCAGCCCGGCGTCGTACAGGTCCTGTGCCTGATCGGCGAGTAGAATGCCGTTTGTCGTCAGCCCGATGTCGTGAATCTGGGGAATGGACGCGAGCTTCTTGACCAGGATGTGCAGATCGTGACGCACCAGCGGTTCGCCACCTGTCAGGCGAATCTTGGTCAGACCCAGGGGGACGGCGATCCGGACGAACTGCTCCATCTCTTCGAAGGTCAGCAGGTCCTTGCGATCCATGAACTGCACATTCTCGGCCGGCATGCAATAAAAGCAGCGAATGTTGCAGCGGTCGGTGACACTGATCCGCAGGTTCGTATGAATTCGACCGAACCGGTCGATGAGTTGTTCTGCCATGATCTCTTACCGTTCGGGGCTTATTGCCCTGATTATGTGTCGCGGTCGGGCCCCTCATCTCACGATCCCGCACTGGGCGACGTCTTGACCATTTTCGGATTTCCCGGATGCACCCATTCCGTCGATCCGTCGCTCCAGTTCTCTTTTTTCCAGATCGGAACGATGAGTTTGAATTCATCGATCAAAAACTTTCCCGCCTCAAATGCCTGCTGGCGATGCGGAGTGCTGACTGCAATCGCCACGCTGATCTCCCCCAGTTCCAAATGCCCGAGACGGTGTATGATGCCGATCTCGATCACCGGCCAGCGCTGACGTGCGGTGGCTTCCAGTTCGGCCATCTTGGCCTGGGCCATCTCGGGATAGGCTTCATAGTCGAGCGCCATGGTCTGTCGACCGGCGGTTAGCTCGCGGACTGTCCCCAGAAACAGCACGGCTGCACCGGCTGCCGGCGAGCGGACACTTTCGGTCAGCGCGGTGTAGTCAATCGGATCGTTCGTCAGTAAAACCATGTACTTCCGGGATTTAACAGCGTTGTACGTCTCCTCGATTGGCGAGGGACGTAGGACAATCGAGCCATTCAAATTGGGCCATACTCCATTGTGACGCGCCGGCTTCGACTTTGACAAGGGGAGAGCTTGGTGAATTCCCGTTCGCCGGGATTGATGGGACGCTCGTGGGCAGGTACACCACGGACAAGATCTGCGTCCTGAGACTCTTCTTCTTCGATACTGAACCCCACCATGCCCACGACCGCCGAGCTTCGCCACTGGGATCTGGCCCATGTCTGGCACCCGTTTACCCCCATGCTGGAGTACGCGGCAGAAGAGACGCCGATCATCGTGGCGGGAGAGGGCTTCGACCTGATCGACAGCGACGGCCGACGCTATCTGGATGGGACATCTTCCCTGTGGTGCAACGTCCACGGGCACCGCGTCCCGGAACTCGATCAAGCGTTGAAAGATCAGATCGACCGGATTTCGCACAGCACGCTGCTGGGACTCGCCAATGGCCCGTCAGCGGAACTGGCGAAAGAACTTGTCGCGCGCGTGCCTGCCGGGCTGAATCATGTCTTTTATTCCGACGACGGAGCGACCGCAGTGGAGGCCGCATTGAAAATGGCCTTTCAGTATCACGCGCATCGCGGAGCCGATCCACAGCAGAAAAACCTGTTCGTCAGCCTGGGTGATGCCTACCACGGGGATACGATCGGGGCCGTCAGCCTGGGGGGGATTGCGACGTTTCATCGTGTGTTCGGCAGCCTGCTGTTCCGTTCGCTGCAAGTGCCGACGCCGGGCGCCTATCGTCTGCCTGCAGGGATGTCTCGGGAGCAGTATTTGGCGTATTGTGATGAGACCCTGGAACGCACCCTGGAAGAACATCACGACCGCATCGCGGGGTTCGTGATCGAACCGCTCGTTCAAGGTGCCGCGGGCATGCTGGTTCATCCCGCGGGGTATTTGAAGCGGGTGCGTCAACTGACCGCTCAC
>CAMAVF010000025.1 GCA_945861445.1 Planctomicrobium piriforme
TCGCTGTTGATGGCGGGAAGAATCCCGGGGCTGACGCCGCCGGGCTCGCCTAGTCTGATGTATTGCCCGACTATTTCGCAAACTCACATCCGAACTCATTGAACACCTCCGAGAACCGCATGTCCGTGCCCCCGCTGTCTGGATTATTGAACATCTACAAGCCCGCCGGTTGGTCTTCACGCGATGTTGTGAACCGCGTCGAGCGTCTCGTCAAACCGTCCAAGGCAGGTCACGCGGGCACGCTGGATCCGCTGGCAGAAGGCGTTCTGATTGTCGCGGTCGGTGCTGCCACGCGTTTGATCACCGGGGCCCAGGAACGAGAAAAAGAGTACCACGCCGTCTTCCAACTGGGCTGCCGCAGCGATACCGACGACAGCACCGGAATCATCACCACGGTTGATGTCTCTCAACCGCCCACTCGAGACACCATTGAAGCCCTAATACCACAGTTCCTCGGCGAGATCTGGCAGGTCCCGCCTCAATACTCCGCAGTTCACATTGATGGTGAACGTGCCTATGCCCTGGCCCGACAAGGTCAGGCCGTCGACATCGCCCCCCGGCAAGTGCAGGTGTCGCGTTTGGAAATCCTTAATTATGCGTGGCCCAGCTTAGAACTGCTGATCGAGTGCGGATCGGGGACCTATGTGCGGTCCATCGGCCGGGATCTGGGCGAACTGCTGGGCTGCGGCGCCCTGATGTCGGCCCTGCTCCGCAGCCGCATCGGCCCGTTTCATTCCACCGAGGCGGTCGCCATCGACGATCTGCAACGAGATAACATCGCGACCCACCTCCAGCCGCCGATCCGTGCAGTCGAACATTGGCCACAACATGTCTGTTCCGCGCTCGAACTTTGGGACATCGCTCACGGTCGTATGATCATTCTGAAACAATTAGCCGAGGGCACCCGAGTCGCCCTACTGGACCCCACCGGTGAACTCGCGGCGCTGGGCGAGATGCGAACGCTCGGGCGGGTGCGTCCCACACAAGTTTTCGTAGATCGCTATCGACTGACAAATCCCGCGGCGACAGGGCTCTAGACCATGTTACGGGTGTGGGGCGCGAAGCCTGAAGGAGCCGGGTATAATGAGCCTGGCGCAACACTTGCAAGACAACCTCGTCAAACGCTCCGAGCACAAAGGCACGATATGCGAAACACCAGACTTGGTCCGATGATTCTCATGGCTGCCTACATACTCTTTCTCGTCACATCGGGCTGCGCGCCGGCGACCCCCGTCACAGCGAGTGCAAGTGCCTCGCCCGCTTCACGTCCTATCAGTTTGATCACTCCGGTCGACTTTTTTTCCTCTGATCAGAAGCGTTTGTCGCAGCATTTGCACTGGCAGACTGGTTGCTTCCAGGTGAAATATGCCGGCCCTCCTGCACGAATCCGTACTCGGATCCGCGTAGTGGAAAAAGGCAAACCCGATCAGAGTGGTGGATCTAGTACAAGTCAGGCGGGTGGTCACGAACTTTCCACTTCGGTTCGTGAGGACGAAGGGAATCCTGGTTCATATCGTGTCACGGAGGTGCTGTCATCGGGTTCAGGAAACTCATCCAGCAACATGGTCCTGCCGCGCCCCAGGCTCGGTCGTTGGAAAACCAGGATCACCAAAATATTCAATTCGGAGGAACTCGTTCCGGGGCGAGAAATTGACGTCTGGGCGTTAATGCAATTCAAGTTGTCTGATCCGACACACTCGTACACAGAGACAGGTTTCGACTCTAGCCTGAGTATCGCTGAGCAAATCAAGAAGGCAGACTGGGCAATCGTTATGAAGGTCGTTATCGCTCCTGAATCTGAAGCATGGATTGGACGCGATACCAACCCGCCTGGATCCAAGTAATCCTTTTGCCTGGATCCGGATACAACTGATTCATGGCTGCACATTCGTCTTACAACCTCCACCCAGATCTCAATGCATTTGCCGACAACCAGTCAGGATTGGGAGACGCAGCTTGCCGACATCGGCCTGGCCGACTTGCGTCGCGGGGCCGAACATCTCGCTGATGCCGCCGGATCGGGCGACGTGGCCGAACAGTTTGCGGATGTCCTGCCCGCGTTGTTGCGCTTGCTGGCGGAGTCTGCCAATCCCGATCAGGCAGTCGTGCAGTTTGCGAGGTTTGCACAAGGCGTCCCCGACCGGGTCGAGCTATTCAGGTTCCTGCACGCCACGCCCCGCGCTACCGAAATCCTGCTGCGGCTGTTTGTCTCCAGCCAGTTCCTCGCGGAAATCCTGATCGCGAATCCCGACTATCTGGCACGCCTCACTCAACACCAAAAACTCGCCGAACTGAAAAGCCGCGAAGAGTTCTATCAGGAAGCCCTCGCCAGCACCGAGGCCGCCGTCGATGAAGCCGCTCAATTGGACGCTCTGCGACGCTATCAACGCTGGGAACTGTTGCGGATTGGTGCGTGTGACGCCTTCGGGATTGTGGACCTGCGTGCCGTCACGATCCAGTTGTCGTTGCTGGCGGATGGCTTGGTCCAGGCCTGTCTCGCGCTCGCAGCGCAACGCTCACAACAAACCACAAATGGCCTCGCGATTTTAGCCCTGGGCAAGTTGGGCGGCGAAGAGCTGAATTACAGTTCTGATATCGATCTGATCTTCCTCGCCGCCTCCGATCCGCAAGACTATTGGCAAGTCTGCCAGCGACTCATCCAGGGACTCAACCGTCAAACGGGAGCTGGGTTCTTATATCGCGTTGATATGCGTCTGAGACCCTGGGGCAAGGCCGGTCCGCTGGTTTCTTCCTTAGAAAGCTATTCCGATTATCTGCGAAACAACGCCGCTTTGTGGGAGCTGCAGGCACTGCTGAAAGCTCGGGTCATTGCTGGCGATTTCGCGGTCGGCAAAAGATTCCTGGCCGCCCTGCCACCATTCTTATTTCACACCGCACCTGATGTGTTGCAACAAAATGTGCGCGAGACGAAAGAAAGCATCGAAGCGGGCGTCACCGGCCACGGCTCGACGTGGGGTAACGTGAAATCAGGAGTCGGATCGATTCGCGATGTCGAATTCGTCGCACAATATCTGCAATTGAGACACGGTGGCAATCGCCCAGAAATCCGCACGTTTAATACCCTGGAAGCCCTCGTGCGGCTGGCGGAGTCTGATCTGTTGCAAGCTGACGAATACCGCATTCTAACGGATGGCTATGTCTTCCTAAGAAAGGTCGAGCACGCGCTCCAGTTGCTGCACTACAAACAATCGCATCAGTTGCCGACCGATCCGGAAGAACTCGAGTACCTCGCCCGACGCCTCGACTTTCCCACGATCAACTCGTTCCTGGGTCACTTTGAACAACATTGCGTCCATATCCGCGAAGTTTATCGACGCTATCTCCATCCGAAGCCCGTGATCGCCGTGCCGCAGACTCGCCCGGTGTCGGCCGTCGAACGACATCTGGCGCGCATGGTGCATTCGTACTCGCAGGCGTTCTCACCCCTGGAAATCGTCCGTCATTCGGAACTGGCACAGCTCATCAGTGACGACAACCTGGTCGTTCTCGAACCGATTTCACTCGGTCCCGACGAATGGAAAATCACGATCATCGCCTACGACTATCACGGCGAGCTGTCGTTGATTTGCGGGCTGCTGTTCGAATACGGGTTCGATATACTTTCCGGTCAGGTCTTCACCTACCAGGGTTCCGACAGTCCTGCCGATGACGCCCGTCCAAAAATCGTCGATGTCTTTCGAGTCCGTAGATCCACAGTCAAGACGCACGGGCTGATCCCCGATACGCCAACTGCCGTCAAAGATAATACGGTCTGGCAGCAATATCGCGACGATCTGCACGGCTATTTGCGGCGACTGCACCGGGGTGAGTGGCAGTTGACGCAGGGCGATCTCGCCAAGCGCGTCGCCGCCTCGATCGAACACACTTCCACCTCCGAAGCCCCGCTCTATCCCGTCGAATTGAACTTCGACAACACCTTGTCCGAACGCTATACAGTCTTCACCATTCGGGGTCGCGACACTGAGGGATTCTTATATGAACTGACCCATGCCCTGGCGCTGAACGGGGTCAGCATTGGCTGCGTCGAGTTGCAGACGGTCCAGGGAATTGCCAACGATACGCTGTACGTGACCGATGAGTCTGGCAAAAAGATCACCGATCCCGACGCGTTACAAAAGCTGCGCACGACAACCGTCTTGATTAAACATTTCACGCATTTATTACCCCACAGTCCGAACCCCGTGGCGGCCTTGCTGCACTTCCGCGAGTTCCTCGCCCAACTGACCACGCGGCCCGATTGGCCCAGTGAAATCGCCTCGTTGGAGCAAACCGACGTCCTCGACGCGCTCGCGCGGCTACTGGGAGTCAGCGACTTTCTGTGGAACGATTTTCTGCGGATGCAGTATGCCAATTTGTTCCCGGTGGTTCGTAATGTGGCGCAACAATCGCGTCGCATTTCTCAGATTGAACTTGCCGAACAACTCGCCCAGGAACTCGTGGATTTTAAGGGTCACGCCCAGCGCGTCGCGGTGCTGGAAGCCTTTCGTGACCGCGAGATGTTTCGCGTCGACATGCGGCACATTCTGGGGCAGATCATAGAATTCGGCGATTTTTCCAACGAATTGACCGACGTGGCCGAAGTGGTCGTGAGAGGCTCGCTGCAACTGTGCCTGGAAGAACTACAGGGCCGCTTCGGTCTTCCGCAACTGGCCCGCGACGAAGGCGACCTCGCTCCGCTGCCCGTTAGCAGTGCCTTACCGCAACCGTGTCCCATCAGTTTGTGTGCCTTAGGCAAGTGCGGCGGGCGCGAACTGGGATTTGCGTCCGATATCGAACTGATGCTCATTTTTGCAGGCCCGGGTGAAACAACGGGGCCAGAGAAAATCTCAAACAAAGAATACTGTTTAAAACTAGTCGAGAAACTCTCGCTGATCTTACGCACGCGGCGGGAGGGCATTTTCGAAGTCGACTGGAGATTACGCCCCTACGGCCGCGCAGGCGACCTGCCGGTTTCGATGGCGACTTTCGAAACCTACTTTCAGCACGGTGGCCTAGCCTGGCCGTTTGAACGGCAGGCACTGGTCAAGCTACGCCCCGTCGCCGGGGATCAGGAATTCGGCCAACACATCGTCGCCGCACGGGACGCACTCCTCTATCACGGGGAAGCCTTTGACCTGCGAGCGATGCGCGGCATGCGCGAACGGCAAGTCCAACAACTTGTCACGGCCGGTACCGTGAATGCCAAGTTTAGTCCGGGCGGTCTGGTCGATGTCGAATACTATATTCAAGGTCTGCAGATCACCCACGGAAAAAACCTCCCCACCCTCCGCACGACCAACACCTGGACGGCTCTCGCCGCTCTCGAAGCAACCGGGGTCCTACCCGCCGAAGATGTCTCTGCCCTGCGCGATGCCTATCGTTTCTGGCGCCGGCTGATCGACGCATTGCGCATGGTCCGCGGCGATGCCCGCGACCTCACCTTGCCCGACACCGGCACCGAGGACTTCCGGTTCCTCTCACGTCGCCTGGGCTATTTCAAATCGCAGCCGCTGCATGACGACTTGAAACATCACCTGGAGGCCGTTCAACGGCTGACGAAAGCCTAGCCAGGATTTGGCCGCAGACTAGCCCGAAGAGCCAGCGAGTGCATTGGCCGAAATCACAACGGAATGCACTCGCTGGCGCTTCGGGCTGTATTTATGAAACGCAATCTAGCCAAGTGTCGTCCAAACCAAACGGCCTCCTGGCATGTGTCTCCTCGGCCGGTGACCCGTACGACGGACCACTCCCACTCGTCGGGACTGGTCCCGACGTCTATACTTCCGAGACACAGTGCGCACCAATTGCCATTCCCTGCAAGGTTGAATCTTAATGACGACAGTTTCACGCCCCTCCAATCTCCAGGACCTCCGTACCAGCGGCTGGGTCTCGAAAACGGTCAAACGGGAACTTCGCGATAACTTTTTAAAATCCCTCAGCTCGGGGGAAGAGCTCTATCCGGGCATCGTCGGCTACGAAGATACGGTCATCCCTGAAATCAACATCGCCGTCCTGTCGGGGCACGATATGTTATTTCTGGGAGAAAAGGGCCAGGGCAAGAGCCGGCTGATGCGCACGCTGGTCCGCTTCCTCGATCCCGAGATCCCCTATCTCGATATTCCCGGCTCGCCACTGCACGATGATCCCTATCACCCCATCACCAAGGCCAGCCGCGACTTCGTGGCCAGTCATCCCGCTGAAGAAGTCCCGATTGCGTGGTGGCCGCGTGAACAACGCTATGTCGAACGGCTCGCCCCGGGAACCAAATTCGCCGACATCATCGGCGAAATCGATCCCGCCAAACTGGCCGGCGGCGTCAGCATGTCGGCCGAAGAGGCCCTGCACTTCGGACTGATCCCCCGCATGCATCGCGGCATCTTTGCCATGAACGAACTCCCCGAGTTAGACGAACTCGTGCAAGTCGGACTGTTCAATATCCTGGAAGAACGCGACGTCCAGATCCGCGGATATCCCGTCAAGTTCGATATGGATGTCCTGATTCTGTTCTCGGCGAATCCAGCCACTTACAACCGCAGCGGAAAGGTCATCCCGCAGTTGAAGGACCGGATCGGATCGGTGATCCACACGCACTACCCGCGCGAGCGTGACCTGGGTATCGAGATTATGGTGCAGGAAGCGGGCCTGGATCTCGGGGGCGATTTCCCGGTGCAAGTCCCGCATTTCATGTTGCAGATCATCGAAGAAATCACGATCGGAGCCCGCAAGTCCAAGTACATCGATCAACAGTCGGGCGTCAGCGCTCGCTTTAGTATCGCCAACTATCGCACACTCGTCGCCAGTGCCCGCCATCGCGGCGCGCGGCTGAATGAGAAACCCGCCGTTCCCCGCATCAGCGATCTCGGACATCTATACTCTTCATCACTAGGCAAGCTGGAACTCGACTTGATGGGCAGCCATCAGATGTCTGAGCGACAGGTGCTCGATGCCCTGGTCAATGAAGCGATTCGTCGGGTCTTCGAAGAGTATGTTGACAAGCACGGTCTGGAAGAAATCTCGAAGATCTTCAGCGAAGGGGTCAAGATCGAAGTCGGCGATCTGCTCCCCTCCGCGGAATACTCCGAGAGATTGAAACGAGTCCCTCCGGCGTGGGACAAGGCGTTCGAAGTGAACTCCGCGAGCTCGCCGGCGATCCGCGCATCGTGTGTGGAATTTGTGCTGGCGGGCCTCTATGCGACCGACCGGATTTCCCGTTCACAACACCACGGGAAGATTCGTTATGACTTGGGACAATGACAACATGGCGACACCCTCAGACCCCTATTCCCTCGGCGGAATTATTCATACTTATCAGAAGTATGATCCGGTCGAATTTCCCAGCCCGAGTGCCACGCCTCCCGATCTCGTGTCACCGGCCTTCGAACACATGTTGATGTATGGCGAAATGGGCGAGTTCACCGAAGAACAACTCGCCAACGCCGTCAAATTGGATATCACGCAGATCGCCGGAATGGGAGCAAGTCTTGAGTCACTCAGGAAGAAATTACTGGAGCAGAAACGGCGAATTCTGGAGACTTACGAAACGAAACGTGTCCAAAAGCTGGCAGAAAGTCAATTCTTAGATCAGGCCAAGAACACCAAGCCACCCTCCAAGCTCGCCGCCGAGTTCCATTCTGCGGTGAAGAACGAACAACTCCGCGAATTGCAACGCCTGTGGTATCGGGCGGGTGACGAACGATCTAAGTTTGCGACACAACTCTTACATCTGTCCGAACGACTCGGCGAGAAATATGAAGTCGATGAGCTCGCGAGAAAGTATGAGTTTACCGGCCGCGAAACATTGACCGTACCAGAAGCCTTGGACGTGAAACACGATCTGGAGCTGATTGATAAACTCCTCAAACAGTTGGAGGATGCCGCCAAGGAGGCCCAGTTGGCGTTCATCGACATGGATGAACTCTCGCAGTTTGTGGACCAGCAAGACCTGGATGAGCTCGGCAAATTGCAGCAGCAGATCGCCGAACAGATCAGGCACCTGGCTGAGCAGCAGGGGCTCGAAAAATCCAAGCAAGGCTATCAACTGACGCCGCAGGCGTATCGGCTGTTTCAAGGGAAGTTGCTGGAACGAATCTTCAGTCAGCTCCAGGAATCACGAACCGGACGCCATCAAGGTCCGATCCTGGGCGAAGGCGCGGTGGAGTTGCAGACGACGAAAGACTACGAGTTCGGCGATTCATTGACGAACATGGATATTCCCGCTTCACTGGTCAACGCCATGTTGCGGGACGGTCCGCAGTTGCCGGTTCGCATGCGGCCAGAGGACATCGTCATCCATCGCACCCGAAACTCGCCGAAGTGTGCCACGTCCGTGCTGCTCGATATGAGCGGCTCGATGCGCTACAACGGACTCTACATCAACGTCAAACGGATGGCCCTGGCTCTGGATGCATTGATTCGCCGCGAGTACCCGGGCGACTTTCTGCGATTCATTGAGATGTTTAGTATCGCGCGGCCGCGGCATGTCAGTGAAATTGTCAAGCTGTTGCCGAAGCCCGTCACGATTTTCGATCCGGTTGTCAGGTTGCGTGCCGACATGAGTCAGCCGGACATCACCGAAGATGATATCCCGCCGCACTTCACCAATATTCAACACGCCATGCAGTTGGGGCGACAATTTCTGCAGGCTCAGAATACGCCGAATCGACAGCTCATCATCATTACCGATGGACTGCCCACGGCCCATTTCGAAGGCAAGCATCTCTACTTCCTGTATCCGCCGGACCCTCGGACCGAAGCGGCAACGATGCGTGAAGCGGCCTTATGCAAACGCGAGGGGATTGTGATTAACTTGTTCCTGCTTTCCAGTTGGTCACAGTCGGAAGAGGATATTCGATTTGCGCATCGTCTGGCCGAACAAACCAAGGGCCGCGTGTTCTTCACCGGTGGCAAAGATCTGGATCGCTACGTCGTGTGGGACTATGTGAACCGCCGCAAGCAGATCATTTCCTGAACAACTGCCCGTTTTTCGGCGTAAGACGCCCGCCGCTGCCCGCTTCAGCGATCGCTTCCGGCAGCAGCTTTGCCAGTTTGCGCCCGGTCATCGAGAGCGGATAGGCATGAATCTCGTCCGCCGTAAGCCAGCGGTACTCGCCAGCAGTGTCAGGGATCTCGCCGGATTTATGATCGGCCAGGAACGACCTCAGGGTGATCCGATATCGCGTCACACTGTGCCGGATCTCGGTCAGAAGTTCATCCACCTTCACATGAACACCCAATTCCTGCGACAACTTCTGTTCGATCCAGGCGGGTTGACGTTGGGGGACTTTGGTTAGTTCATCGCAGGCAAAACGTGGAAAATCCCACAGCCCGGCCCAGCGTTCGCCAGGTGCCCGATGATAAAGCAGGAAGCGATCGCCGCGCCGCAGAACGACAGAGAGTTCCGTCACTGCAGTGATTTCAGGCCGGACTGCCGGTCGCGGAATTGCACCTTGCCGATTGGCCAAGCACGCCTGACAGGCAAAGTTGACCGGGCACGCGGGACAGTTGGGATTGTTCGGTGTGCAGACCACCGAGCCCAGTTCCATCAGGGCCTGGTTGAAGCGTCCTGGATGATCGTCGGGAACCAGTTCTTCAGCAAAGCTCCACAGCCGCGCCTGCCCCTCGCGCGAACGCGGATCGCCGTCATACCCCAGCAGACGGCAATAGAGCCGTAGCGTATTCGCTTCCACAATCGGCGCGGGCAAATTGAAGGCGAACGAGCGAATCGCGCCCGCCGTATAGCGACCGATCCCCGGTAAGGTCTGCAGTTCGTCCACTAGTTCCGGGAAGTCACCTTTAAGCTGCGACGCAACGTGCTGAGCGGACTTATGAATGTTTCTCGCGCGGCTGTAGTAACCTAGTCCCTCCCAGTGGCGCAGGACTTCGGACTCTTCGGCTGCGGCCAGTTCGTGAACTGTCGGGAACCGCGTCAGGAACCGTTCGAAGTACGGAATGACGGCGACGACCGTCGTTTGTTGCAGCATGATCTCACTGATCCAGATGCGATAGGGATCGTGAGTCAGCCGCCAGGGAAGTTCGCGGCCATTTTCGGTGTACCAGACCTGCAGGGCCTTGCGGAATTTTTTTAGGACGGCCGGAGCGAGATTGGTCGTGAAGGGGGCAGCGTTTTCGGGATTGCGCGGTTCAACTGATGTAATTCGCGTCCTGCGTTTCATGGTTTTATTCGTCGTCGAGCACTACCCAATTGAAGCGCCCGACTCTGGAGAGTCAGGCTACGACTGCGCTACCAACTGCCCTTCAAAAATCGTCCCATCAGGTCCCAACCGGCAGGATATGCCCACTGCGATTGGGCAGCCGAGACTTCATCGTAGGTCGCGCTGGCATCCGCACTGACCCCGGTACCGCAGATGGCAAATGGGACAAACCCGTAACTGTGCGTCTTGGTCCGCAAGAATGTTGGATGATCGGGTGAGATGAGAATTCGGTAGTCTCCCTGCGACTTCAATTTCTCAAGGACCGGTCCCACGATGTGCTGGTCGATCTGCTCCAGGGCGGCGACCTTCGCGGCCGAGTTACCTTCATGCGACGCTTCGTCGGTCGCTTCGACGTGGACCACAATTAAATCCACGTCATCCAAAGCCTGGACGGCGTAGCGACCTTTGGCCGCGTAATCCGTATCGAGATATCCCGTCGCGCCGGGGACATCAAACACTTTCCAACCCAGCAACCGGGCCAGCCCGCGCAACAGATCGACCGCGGTGATCATGCCCCCTTGCACACCAAACCGAGGCAGAAAGGGGGTGAGCGCGGGGGCCTGACCCTGGCCCCACAGCCAGATCTGCGTGGCAGCCAATCCCGCGAGATTCTGGTGCGAGAACAAGTCCTGGCTGCGATCCATGAAACTTCGCATCAACTCGTTGCCGGTGCCCCTGGGTAATGCGGGCTCGACAGGGCCGTCGGTCAAGTCGTGTGGCGGAATCGTGTGCGTGTCGGCACCAAATGGTGCAGGTTCATCCGGGCGGCCGCGGTAAATCAACAAGTTGCGATAGCTGACACCCGGAATGAATTCCCAGCGATCATTTCCGCAGGCGTCATTCATTACCGCCATCAATTGGACACCGAGATCATTGGAGATCTGTTCGGCGGTAAAGCTGACCATGATGCCGTCATGAATGGTCACCAGATTGCAGCGGACGGCCCAGTCGTGCGGCCCCAGCTTGATCCCTTGTGCAGCCGCCTCGAGGGGTGCCCGGCCCGTATGAAATTCCAGCGGGTTGTAGCCGAAGAGACTCATCGTCGCGACGTCGCTACCCGACGGCATGGACGGCGGAGTATTATCCGCGCGACCCGTCGCCCCAGACTTCGCAATGGAATCCATGTGCGGGATCCGTGCCGCCTGCAGCGGCGTGCGGCCCCCTAAACTGTCTTGCGGTTCGTCCGCCACCCCGTCCGGAATGATCAACGCGTACTTCATCAGTTTCCCTCAAAATGAGCATGCTGAGCGTAACATGTCACAGGGGCAATCGTCGAGGGATTCCGTCTTCGACAACCATGAAACAGGTCTCGCCACGTTAAATGGCCAATGCGTGCGGAATATGCCGGAAATACGCCGATCCAATATCATGCCCCAGCGACGTTTTGGGGTTGCCAAACGAGGCGTCGGGAAATACCGTCTGATCCAATTGGCCCAGGATTGAAAAACTGTCACGGAACCGATCATGCAACGTCTGAAGGTCGCACAGGCCCTGAAAAGTACCACGGTTGATATGGAAGTCGATGTTCGAGGTTGGATTCGCACCAAGCGCGAATCAAAACAAGGGTTCGCCTTCCTGGAACTGAACGACGGCAGTTCGCTGGCCAATCTGCAAGTGGTCATCGAAGGGACGGTCGCCGGCTTTGCCGAACACAACAAGCAGCTCACCACCGGCTCCAGCGTCCGGATCATCGGCATGTTGAAAGAGTCCCCGGCGGCCGGGCAAAAGGTGGAAGTGCATGCCACTTCGATCGAGCTCTACGGCACCGCCGATGCGGAAAAGTATCCCTTGCAAAAGAAACGGCACAGCTTCGAATTCCTGCGCGAAATTGCGCATCTGCGGCCGCGAACAAATACGTTCGGGGCCATATTCCGGATACGCAATGCCCTCTGCAACTCGATCCACAACTTCTTCCAGTCGCGCGGCTTCGTCTACGTCAATTCGCCCATCATCACGACCAGCGATGCCGAAGGCGCCGGGGCCATGTTTCAGGTGACGACGCTCGACCCGGCCAAACCGCCGTTGGTGGATGGCCACATCGATTACTCACAAGACTTCTTCGGCAAGCGTGCCGCGTTGACGGTCAGCGGTCAACTGGAAGGCGAGATCTTCGCGACTTCTCTCGGTGACTGTTATACGTTTGGACCGACGTTCCGGGCTGAGAATTCCAACACCACCCGGCACCTTGCTGAGTTCTGGATGATCGAGCCCGAAATGCCGTTCTACGAACTCACCGACAACATGGATCTGGCGGAATCCTTTATTCGGACCATTGTCGCCGAGGTTCTGGCCGCCTGTCCGGAGGACATGGCTTTCTTTAATGAACGTATTGATACAACGATTCTCACGAAGGTGCGTAACATCATCGACAACGATTTCCTGCGGTTGTCGTATACCGAGGCGGTGGACATCCTGATGACGTGCGGCGAAAAGTTCGAATACCCCGTCAAATGGGGCACTGACCTGCAATCCGAACACGAACGATACTTGACCGAAAAGAAGTTCGGCAAACCGATCATCCTGTTCGATTATCCGCGCGAGATCAAATCGTTCTATATGCGCGTCAACGAAGACGGCCGCACCGTGCGGGCGATGGACGTGCTGGTCCCCGGCGTCGGGGAAATCATCGGCGGCAGTCAGCGTGAAGAACGTCTGGATGTGCTGATTTCACGCATGCAGGAATGTGGTTTGAATCCGGAAGATTATTGGTGGTATGTCGATCTGCGGCGTTATGGATCAGTGCCACACTCGGGCTTCGGACTGGGTCTGGAACGGGTGATGTTACTGCTGACGGGGATGGCAAATATCCGCGACGTCATTCCATTTCCGAGAACACCCAAGAATGCGGATTTCTGAGCGTCGCTACCCCAAGATTTCTTTAACGACGCGGCCGGATACGTCTGTCAGACGTTCGTACCGGCCGTTGTTGAAGTATGTGAGCGATTCGTGGTCGAAGCCCAGAATGTGGAGGATTGTGGCGTGCAGATCGTGGACGTGGACCTTGTTTTCGGCGGCTCGCAGGCCGACGGCGTCGGTTGAGCCGTAGGCCATGCCCCCTTTGACGCCGGCTCCTGCCAGCCAGACCGAATAGCCCCAGGGATTGTGATCGCGGCCCGTTCCCTGTTCACTCATGGGCATCCGGCCGAATTCGCCGCCCCAGATAATGAGGGTATCCTCGAACAAACCACGCCGCTGCAGATCGCGCAGCAGTCCGGCGACCGGCCGATCGGTACGGCGGCAATACAGGCCGTGGTTGTCAGCGACGTTATTATGAGCGTCCCAGCCACCCGTGTCGCCGGAATAGAGTTGCACGAAACGGACACCCCGTTCGATCATCCGCCGGGCCAGCAGGCAACGGGTTCCGAATTCATTCGTGTCCTGCTCGCCAATTCCGTAGAGCGCCAAGGTCTCGGCAGTCTCTTCGTGCAGTTCGACGATTTCGGGTGCCGCCGACTGCATCCGGTAGGCCAGTTCATACGAATTGATTCTCGCTTCCAGTTCGCTGTCAGCGTCGCGCTCGGCGAGATGCTTGGCATTCAACTGCTGAATCAGATCGAGAGCCGCTCGCTGCTGCGAGTTCGAGATCTTTGGCTGCGGTCGCAGGTTGAGAATGGGATTGGGGCCCGGACGCACGGTTGTGCCCTGATAGGTCGCGGGGAGGAACCCGCTGCCCCACGCGGGCGGACCACCCTTCGTTCCACCACCCGGATCGGGCATCACCACGAACGCCGGCATGTTCTGGTTTTCGGTCCCCAGTCCGTAGGCGATCCAACTACCCAGACTCGGCTTGCCGATCAGGATGCTGCCGGTATTCATCTGATAGACCGACTGCGGATGATTGACGCTGTCGCCGTGACAGCTCCGCAACACGCACAGGTCATCGGCACATTCGGCCAGATGCGGCAGGAAGTCGCTGATTTCCAGACCCGATTTGCCACGGGGTCGGAAGGGCTTGATGGGCGGCAGCAGTGGGTTGGCCGCCACTTTACGCCGCGTCATCACCGGGCCAAAACTTTCCGGCAGTGGCTGCCCGCCGTACTTGATGAGATCGGGCTTGGGATCGAACAGATCGACATGACTGGGGCCGCCGTGCATAAACAGGTAGATCACCCGTGTGGCACGTGGCTTAAAATGAGGTCGCTTGGCCGCGAGAGGGGATTTCTCGGCAGCCGACAGGGACCGTGATCGGAATCCATCTGATTGCAATATCGCCGCCAGAGCGATGGCCCCAAAGCTGCCGCCTGCCTCACGCAGGAAACTACGGCGCGAGGCTTGATAGGACTCGCAGCTTTCGGAGGTTGGGGATTCCGATGAAGTCATGGCTGCGTAACTCAGTTATTACCGGGTACTAGAGCATTTTCCTGTTGACCAGCGGTTCGTTCTGGATGCGACTGAGTGATGAGCCACTGCATTGCCGCTGTACTCGGCGGTTAAGCAGTGCTTTCAACAGACCACATGAGCACTGCTTAACGACCGGGTACAGTCGCAAAGCAGTGGCACACAATCTTAAGACTCAAGCTGAATGCGCACTCGCTTTCTTCAAGCCATTTCCCGGACGACGACTCGATTGCCGTTCACTTCGATCACCTGCACTGCCCGGCCACTTTCGATAAACGGTCCGTCGCTTATGACGTCGACCATGCGGTCCCCGAATTGGGCCTTGCCCGAGGGACGCAGGATGGTAATGGCGACCCCTCGTTCGCCCTGCAAATAGGCATAGGGACCAAGCAATCGATGACTGGCGAATGCTTCGGCTGCCAGGTCAGGACGCAACAGCGGTTCATTCGTCCGCGGCAACGCGGCTCCGCCGGGCGGCACTAGGACCATCCGAGTCAATAACGGCATGCGTGGCAGGAAGCGGCTTAAGGCGAGAGCGGTAATGATGACGCCCACTAATGAGCCACCCAGGGTGCTTAAATGGTCGGCTAGCTCCCGATAATCTGAACTGGATGTCGGTATAAAAAACGTTTGACTCGCCAGCACCAAAGACGTCAGCATCATCAGTGCGCCGGAGACACCGAAGACACCGACACCGGGAACGACAAACACCTCCAGTCCCAGGAATGCCAATCCCAGCATGAACAACATCACTTCCAGCCATCCTGCGGTCCCCCCCAGGAATCGGCTCCAGAAGAACAACCCGAAGCAGACGCACGAGATGATCAGGAACAGACCCGAGGGAATGTGCAGCTCGGCATAAATACAGATGATGCCGACCACAAACAGGAAACCCGTGACCCTGCCGTCATTCAACTGGAAGACCAGCGTATCGACCCACGTGGGGCCCACGGCTGGCACCGCTTCATCGGCGGGAATGCCGTAACGCTGCTTCAATTCATCGAAGTCGGCCACCGGTTCTTCGGCAATCAACAGCTCATGAGCCCGCTGGCCACCGACCGTCAGCAGGTTGCCTTTGCCGGTTTCGTCGACGCGCGGGCCGCGTTTCCAATCGTCATTCGCGGCCACGATGTCGTCATCGGACATGAAGGTCACTTCGCCCGACTGTTTGTTCGTGACTTTAAAGACCGCATGATCCTTATCCGCCATGGCAATCGTAATGGCCGCCGGACGTCCCTTCTTCACGGCCAGCGTTTTCATAATGTCGCGGACGATACTCAGCACTTTCTCCGGCGCTCGTTCAAAGGGCCCACCCTCACGCATTTCGATGGGCGCCGAGTCTCCAATCTGAGCGCTCGGGTGCATGACGATATCATCGCAGCCCAGCGCAATCATGGCCGCACCGCTGATCGCCTGCTTGGGAATATAGGCGACCGTTCGAATCGTCTTCTGATCATCCAGATCGGCAATGATATTGGCGAGACTCTGACTGGAAGACAGCAGCCCGCCGGGTGAGTCGATCTCGAAGATCAACAGATTGGCCCCTTCGTTTTTCATCCGATCGATCTGGCGATGGATGAATTCTTCGATCAATGGGGTGATGACTCCTTCGATCCGAATTCGCCGCGGGACCAGTTGACTGCCAGAGGTTGGATCTTCGCGGAGCGACTCGCGCCGGAGACCATAGATCTTCGCGATGTCCGCGCGCGCTTCGGCCGTTTGAGAACAGAGGTAGTTGCCACCTCGAGCCAGGCCGCCGTTATACAAACCATTCGATCCAGCGGCCTTGATCACTCGTTGTTCCTGAATGACGGCTTTGGCATCCATCAAACGCTGAAACTGTGCGGGTGTGACCAAGTCCGTTTCGGATACGATGTTGGGAGCCACGCCCACCTGGCGGCGCACCCAGATGACTTCTTCTTTGGGATCCATCATGCCATGCACCAGCGCGGTGCTCAGCAACGGATTATGCCGGCGTGAGACCAGTGTTTCGACGTATGTCTTCACATCTTCATCCACGGGCTTACCGCGACCCATGTTCCCCAACCCGGCCTTGGGGTGCATAATGATTTCGTTGCACGCCAGTGCGACAATCACGTTGTAGCCGGTCAGATTTTTCGGGATCCAGGCGACCGTGCGGACGTCCGGCAATTCTTCAGACAGGAATTTGGCGAGTTCACGGACATCGCCAAAGCGGCTGGGTCCATCGCCGAGTTCCAAAACCAGAATGACTTTGCGTTTCTCGGCACGGCCCTTGGCCTGCAGTCCCTTGGCAACGCGACTGACCTTGCCGAATTCTTTGGCATCGATCGTACCGCCCACCGTCACGAACTGGCCCAGCGGCTCCAGGTCCTTGGCCGCTGCCGGTTCCTGCGCCTGAATGCGGTTGACCGGCAAAGTCATTCCACTGCGAATGACAAGCAGTGAGACGACCAATGCCAGAACGGATCGCGACCAGAACCGGACGTGCAGCGGAGACTGACCTGGGAAAAACTTGTGCAACATGATGCGCTGTACTGTCGTTTCTGTGGAAGTCCAGTAGTCGGTAAGGCGAGGCTCTGTTATCGAAGCCAACACGGAGCGTCGGCGACTCCTGGCAACCTGCGCAGTCGGCCACATCACATCTTACCAGTCATCTGGACCGCGCGGCATCCTGCAATTGATTATAAATGACTGCCGACCCCAGTCAAACTGGCATTCGCGGTCTGAGCGGTAACAGCCTGTTGAAAAAGGTGTCTGGAATGTTGCCAACCACACGGTATCGAACGGTTTTGCGACCTTCGGAGAGTTCCAGACACCTTTCTCAACATGCTGCTAACGCAGCCATGTGGCGATTGGATCAAATTGAGCCAAATTGTTGATATGATGCGGGCCGGAAGTTGTCTCACACATGCTACTGACCACTTTGCGAGCCTCACCATGCTGACCCCTGCCCTGTCCCAAAAATCGCTGCTCTGGCCTGCCCTCATTGTCGTGCTGGCAATGGCCTCGTTGGGATTTGACGACGCCCAGCGCAAGCTGTTGCAAACCTTTCACGACGAATTCATCAGCATTACACCGGGGCAGGGAGACTTTCCCAAGTCTTTCCGCATGGGGACCGAAAATGGCCCGGCCAACGAGCGGCCCGCTCATCAGGTGACGTTCAACTATTCATTCGCCATCGGCAAATATGAAGTTCCGCAAAACTTGTACGAATCCGTGATGGGCATCAATCCCAGCAAATGGAAGGGACCGCGAAATTCGGTTGAGATGATGACCTTCGAGCAGGCGCAGGAGTTTTGCCGGAAAACGACGACCCTGCTCCGCGAAGCCAAGCTGATTAAGGCTGATGAAGAAATTCGGCTGCCCACGGAGGCCGAGTGGGAATACTGTTGCCGGGCCGACACGAAGACTGAGTACAGCTTTGGCAACGAAGCCAGAAAAGCCGGCGAGGAGGAACCCAAAGCTTCCATTTTGAATGCCTACGGCTGGCACACGGGCAATGCGGCCGGGAATGATCCTCCCGTGGGCGCGTTGAAGCCGAACTTGTGGGGTCTCTACGACATGCACGGTTATCTGGCGGAATTCGTGCTCGACAACTGGCATGATGACTACACGAACGCCCCCACAGACGGATCCGCCTGGATGAGTGAAGACCCTGAAGCCGCCCACGTGCTACGCAGTGGCTCGTGGAAGGACAAGTATCCCAGTCTCCGCAGTGCCGCCCGGCGCAAGTTGGCGGCAAAGGAAGTCGGCGACGAGATTGGCCTGCGCTGTGTGAAGGCCAAGGTGATTAAGAAGCCCTAACAAAACCGGTAGTGGGAATTTCAGAACCGCGACATTTCCCGCAGTTCTGAAATGACGCAGAGGTTTTGTGTTGTATAAGTAGCTTCACAATCTCTTTGAAAACTGAACGCGATTGGAAGATTCCTCTGGAAGTGCGCGACGACAGACAGGTATGATTAAGCGCGCCTATCGAGTTCAATTCGGTTGCGTGACTCTTCTGCGGGCAATCAGTGCCGCAACCTGACCAACTAAAAGTACGTGTGAATGAATTCTGCCCCCTGCATTAGGTCCAGGGGACTCATCACTGACGGGATCCGTCAATCCGGGTGATCTTGCGCCGTAAGGATCCGGAATCGCTCGATCAAAGGAACTGTAGAATGCCAAAAAAGCCACACTTTAGACTGCGTGCTCGGCCGCACACGCACGCTCACACGTCGTTGGTACAAGGTGAAATTGCCACGCAGACACCGATTATTCCCCAACGGGAACTGGCCGCAGAGCTCGGTCGCCAGCGGGTTCTGGAATGCCGCGAACGTGTCGGCAGCCGCCGCGACCGCGAACTGCACAGCGAGTGCTTTCCGGCCGAACCGCGATTGTGATATGTCTCCGGTTACGAAGTGACCGAGAATACAAGCTCGAAGCGCAAGCGAGTGCATTCCATTCGAGTCAGCGACAAGAATGCACTCGCTTGCGCTTCGAGCATGTATTAATCTAGGCTACGCCTGAAGCGCGGGCTGACTTTGATCGCCTGGTGGCTGTGAATTCACCGACACCAATGAGGCTCGCCAGAAGTGGCGGAGGGCATAGAACGCTGCCAGGCTGAGCCACACGAGGCCCAGCCAGGAGGGGGTCAGGCAGGGCCACCAGATCAATCCCAGGATCAACCAGGCAACCGCCGGTTGTTCCGCCAGCCATTCCGGGAACTTCCAGCGCAACAAGGGCCAGACCAGCATCAGGACCACGATTGCGAAACCCAATCCCAACGGCACACTCCACAGCGATTCGTGAATAATCGAGACTCGCAATTGACTGGGGAGCGCATCCTTTGCAGCCAGTTGCACCAGCAGCGAATGCGGTCCCGCGAGATTGCCTTCCAGACTGGAAAATGAACGCAAGATGGCAGGCGCCAGACCGCCAGGAATGGCCGCACTCTCAGTGGGCACGGTGGATTGCTCCCATGGCGCGAATTGTGTTCGCAGTTTCGCAAATTGCGTCGACAATTCGCCCTTCGGATTTCGCAACTGGGGTTCCGCCTGCAGGCGTTTGATCAGGCTGCCGACCTGCCGATGCAGGTACAGCCACTGCGCATCTTGCGGTGCCGGTCCCCCGGCAGCGCGATGCTGCATCAATTCCAGCATCCGCTGCAGTTCGCTCAATTGGACCTGAATGCGTTCGACCGATGTCCCTTGTCCTGAGTGGACGCGAAACTCCGCAGGAGGTGTCAGCGTGACATATTCTTCCCCGACGCTCTTCCCGGAAACATGCGGCCAATCGAAGTGGGCCAAATTGTAGAAGCCGGCAAACGATGCGGTTTCCTGAGTCCAATACAGCGTGATCGCATGACCTGCCTGGGGGAAGGTCAGGGGGATCCGCAGGTGTTGCTCGCGCGGTGTGTGGGGAATGAATTCGCCATCCAGCAGGACTCCCTGCACCTGGGTCCCCACAGGAATATCCAGCTCGATCTGTTCAATCTCCTGCGGTCCCAAAAGTATCGACGTCCTGCCCGAGACGTGATGGGTGGGTCCGCACCAGATTTGAGTTTCGCTCCAGAGAACGCCGGTTTGAGGATGATCTTCCTGACGTCGCGGAACGGTCACCGTCCACGCCCCGGGCGATCCCCGATATTCCAGCCGCGGCGTTCCCTGCAGATCGGCGGGCAACAACTTTCCCAATTCCTCGGGCAAGGATTCCGCGAGGAGACCCGATGTACGCGAATCGGCCGTCAGTTGCC
This sequence comes from Planctomicrobium piriforme, assembly GCA_945861445.1. Lineage (GTDB taxonomy): Bacteria > Planctomycetota > Planctomycetia > Planctomycetales > Planctomycetaceae > JAKFVC01. Next base: position 20,266 of record CAMAVF010000025.1, read on the forward strand.
CGTCGGCGGGTAGGACCAGGAAATGATCCTTACGCGTGGCATTCAGCCCCAGGATTTCGGGGATGACGACGGGACCCCCGGCAGGCAGATTCACTTCACCGGAGACTTGCACGACGAATCGGCCGCGCACCGGCGCCTGGGGGACCAACACGATGCGTTGGCCGCCGTCGGATTCACGCTCCAGCAATTGCCGCACGTCGGCCGCATCCACGCGGACCAGCGGCAGTTCGGGTGGGACGCGAATGGAGAATTGCGAACCATGCCCCCGCAAGACCTCAAACAACAGGTTGGTGGTCAGCTTCCAGCGACCGTCGCGCGGTTGCAGCGCAGTGACCGCCGAATAGTTTAATACGGGCTCGTTTTGCGCGGCGCGGACCACGAACGGACCGGCGTCTGAATTCCATTTGAAGCGTCCCACCAACAGATTCCGGGCGGCACCCAGACGCAGTTCCGAGGGAACTTCGAGCTGTTCCCACTTACCGGGATCGGCCAGTTCCACTTCCAGGTCCGGTTCCTGGTAGAGTTGCAGCTTGGCATCGACCACCGTCGCTTCCAGGAAGCGGATGGCCGGCAGGGCGATCTCCTGGGGCACCTGCGATGGCATCGATCCCTGCAAGGTCAGCGTCTGAGTCCCCGTCGTCTTGTCTCTGAGGAACACATGCAGGATATTGCCGGTTCTCGTCCAGCGCAGCAGCCGGTTGGCCGCGTCCTCCTGGATGCTGACGCTGGTGACGGTCAGGCGGGGATCGATCTCGATCTGATGTGCATAGGCTGCCGCCGTCTGGACTTCAATCGTCGCATTGACGCTCCATTGCAGATGCCGGCTGCCCAGCACTCCCACGGCCGTCATCCGCACGACCCGTTGCGCCTGGAGTGGCCGTAGGCCGATCTTCAGCGGCGCCGGATCCAGCAAGGCAAACGCCAGTTGCGGCTTCTGCTCGACCCCGGTCATCCCCCATTCCGTAATGAAGTTCTCAACCGTCGCGGACGCGATTTGCTCACCCGCGTCCGGACTCGCTTCGGGCTGGAACTCTGAAGGCGTACGGACGGCGACGAGCGCGACTGCCGGGCGCAGGGGATCCAGCGCGGGGTTCAAGAGCAGCACAGGCGGGATGTTCAACTGTGACGGGGGACCTTCGTTGGGCAGCAGGGCATCCACCTTGACTTGAAAACCCTCTGAAACAGGACTGCGGAGATCGACCTGCAAGCGCGACGCCCCGTTGGGGGCCGGGATCAAATGCCAGTCAAACACTTCGGGGCCAGAGACTTCACGCACGGCCAGGCCGGCAGGCAAGTGCCAACTGACGCTCGACACCTGCCCCTGCAGCACGCGATAGCTGACTTGATAGTGCAGTTGCGACACGGCAGGCTGCAAATCGGCCAGCAACAACAGCCGGGCCTCCAGGGCCGGTTTGGCAACCGTGGCCGTCGTGGCAGCGGGTTCGATGCGCAATTTTGTCAGAGGTCCCAATTCGCGAGGCCACTTGTTTTGTGACGCGACCGTATAGACTGTTTCATCCGTCTTCACCGTCCAGGGTGAATCGGGATGATCGTTCTGCAAGGTCCATAACGTCGCGTGCAATCGCGGCAGGGTGAACTCCATCCATTGCCGGTCGCCCACCGCATGCAGGACGGGGTAGCCCTGGAATTCAATGCGATATGCACGTGTGGGAGCCAACAGCGCCGCGGCGGCGTTGGATTGCTCGGCATTCTCGGGCATCGCCGGTGCCGCGGGTTGCGACACGACTCCGGGCAGACGGATTGACAGCGCCTGGGAGTCGGGATGAGTCAGCACGGGATGGGGTTGACCATCCACCAGACAGGCTTTATCACCACCAAAATTGACGCCTGTTAAGGGAATCACTATTTCCACTTCGGCCGCGTCGGACAAGACGGTCACTTCATAGCGCGCAGTCAAGGCAATCTGCTGCGTGGAGTCGCGGCGCAAGACGTACTCGCCCGTCCGCAGCAACCAAGCCGCTCGCGGTTGCTGGGCGGCTTGAAGGGCCGTCCAATCTTTCAGCAGCCGCTCGGGAACATACACCAACGGTTGTTGACCCAACGGCTGATTGAGTTCATCCACAGGAATGATCACGCGCGGCAGGCTGATACCGGAACCATTGCCATTGGGCGGAGCCGTGGTCTGCGCGGAAGCCAGCCCGGCACACACGCCGATCACCACCAGCAGTGTCAGAAACGCCGAGATCCTGGGGGCCAATGGGCGATAGGAATGAGTGCTCCCCTGCGGAATGGGCTGGAAATTCTCGGGCGGCAGGGACGAACGGCAGATCAGTTTACGCGGCCACAAGAACGACAGCAGCGTGCCGGCCAGGCAGCCCCCCGCAAGTTGTGCCGGCAGAGGCGGCAGGATAAATGTCAGCAGGATTTCCGTCACCAGGGCCAGAATTCCCAGTCCCGTACGCTGCGACAGTCGAACCAGCCGCAACGTCGTGCCGAGCAGGAGGCAGGACCAGAATCCCAACCACGCCGTACTGGTCGCCTGGCGATCCGACCACAACCACAAATCCACCCGTGCCGGCAGCATCGCTGCGGAGCCACGCCAGACTTGCCAGCCGGAATGCTGCGAGGCAATTCGAGAATTACTGGCAGCCGAGGTGGAGTTTCGCGAAACGATCTCGTCACTACCCACTGTCTGCGCTGCCACCGGTTCTGCCGCACTCTGAAGGTCGTCTTCAACCTCCGGTGGATTGCCCCATAACTGAGACCACATCCTCGCTGAGAGCGGATTGAACAACAGCTCTTGTCCCGACCGGCCCAACGGGCCAAACAACCGCTGCAATGCCGAAATGTGAGTCGCATGCGATCTGAGCACCATGCCGCGCGACTCACTGCCCAGGCGGAAGCCGGCAGGAGTCAGCAGTTCCAGGTCACACCGCAGTACGGGGACATCCAGCCTGGGCAGCAACACCGAGCGCCACCGGGGATGCAACAGTCCCCGACTGGGTGCGCGATATGAAATGGCGACGATCTGTTCGTCAGTGACATTGGTCAGGATGATCGGCAGTCCGCGTTCCGGCGCCGGGAATTGGAGCGACTGACCATCGACTTGCACGTCGGTCAGATTTGCTTCATCGGGCAAGGTACAGTGCAGCTTCCTCCCATTGAATCCAGAACCCAGCTCCAACTGAGCGACGTAGTAGTCGTACGAGTTGGACTCGACAGTCCAGCGAGCCTGCAGCGCGACGCGACGAATGACGGGCGCGGGGGCCAACGCCGTGGCATCGCGGGTCTGAAATTGCAGCGCGGCTGACGGCAGATGCCAGGTCCAGACACGTTCCAGGGGTGCCGCGGCCGCATTCGCGATCCCATCTGCTTCGGTGTGCCAGGCGGTCAGTTCCAGCCCCAGATCCGCGGGCGCCTTGACGCTGACGCGTCCCTGAAACGCTTGTGCCTGCGGCACGAACACCAGCCCCAACCGACCCGTCGGGGTCAGTCCTCGCGCCCGCACACCCTCCAATTCGAAGGGAGTCGATTGAGGTTGCGGCAGCCGCAGTTCCCATAACTCGCCGGTGGTGGGCAAGTCCCAGGCCGCGTGGCGAAAGGCTGGAAGTTTTCTCGCTTCGATCGGTTTGGATGGGGTACCGGCCAACGTCCAGGCCAATTGCGGTCCCGGTTCGCTTTGATAGACCAGCACGCGTTCCGTTTTGCCATGCCGCGGAATGACCTTCAGCTTCACGGTCTTGATCAGCTTCTCGGCCGCGACTTCAATCTGCATGTCGGCGGACACTTCAACCGGTGTCTGCAGTGACTGCAATGAGAAATGTCCCTCGGCGGCATTGCCATTCAATCGCAGCAATAACGGAACGGGAGTTCGTTCCATCAACGGCGCTTTCCAGAACTTGGAACTCAACCATTCCGGATCGAGATCGGCCGGCTCACACGGTTCGAAGGACGTTCCCGACTCCAGGACCGGTCGCACATCGGCCGCCGAATTCACGACCACCAGCAGCCCGAGGTCGTCAACATTCAGCGGTGCAAAGGCGGGGATGTCAAAGGTTTGATCGCCGGTAGCCGCGCTGCGGCGGGCGTCAATTTCGATCGTGCGGGACCGTTCGGGTGTCAGCGCTTCGAGGAATTGCAGGGCGAGCAGCCGCTGACCCTCGGGAGTGGTCGTGATGTTCCACTCGAGTTTCGGAGCACTCGGATCGCGTACGTCGATGACATCCCAGCCAGCCGGAATGCGACACTCCACCGAAAATGCGGCCCCTTCAGCACCCGTCAGTTGCAGTTGAGTAAAGCACGTCCAATCAGGAGATTTGGTCTGCAGGTCGCTCAGCACCCGCGCGAGAATTCGAGGACGTGGTTTTCCCAGCTTCACCGTCAAGATGCCATCTGCGCGGAATTGTTTGAAGGTCAGCAGATCGTCACGCGTCGCGCTGGTTTCGATACCGATCTGGCGAAATCCGATGCTGCTGAGATCCTGCAATTGCAGCGGCGGCGTGAGTTGCAGGACGGCCTGTCCCTCGACCAACGCACTGCCCGCCACCACGACCGTGGGCAGCTTCCAATTCACATCGGTCTTGAGGGGCGACACTCCGCTGAGTTTCAACACCCGGCCTGTTCCCAACAGGGCATCAGGCAGTTGAACCAGCAACCGCTGCCGCCCGTCGACCGCGGTCGAATGCCAGGGCAACGGGATTTCATTGCCGTAAGTGATCGAGAAAATCTCCAGCTCAGGATCGACCCAGATGGGGATTTCACGCACGGGTGCCTGAGTCACTTCGAGGCGCAAGTTCGTCAAGAACCGCAGCCCGTCCTGGCGCAACTTATAGAGTGCGTCCTGCTGCACCAGGATCAGCGGAGTCGCCGCACCAGCGGGTGCCGGCTGATGAATGACAATCCGGCACTCGGTCTGGGCAGCCACGGCAATGGTCCACGGAGTGATCCCCTCTTGGGTCGGACCAGCCACTGCAGAATGCCCGAGCGCCGTGACAACCGCACCGGAAGGAACTTTGAGCGTCACCTGCGACACCGTAGCGTGCGGCAGATTGAGTACGAACTCATCATGCTGGCCAACCGTCTTGCCGCTTAGTTCCCAGCGGCCGGTCATGTCTCCCGCGGCGCGATCCAGCAAGACTTCGAATTGGCCGGTGGGCGAGGTCCCCCAGACAGCCGGCTGATCGCCCCATTTCAATTCACGAACCGCGATGCCCAGGGGCTCCACAGCACAGGTCCGCGCGATCCCGCTGGTATTCTCGAAGGACCAATTGAACTGACCGTCAGACAGGCGATGATCTTTATAAATCGCGCTGTATTGAGCCTTCCGCAGTCGCGTTGCCGAAGGAGCTTCTCGCGCCGTCTCCGCAATTTTCTTTAAGGTCTGGTACTCACTGAATCTCACCGGCACACGGTCAGGCAACAAGTCGGGAGTGATCTTGTCGAGCGGCAGACGGATTTCATCGACGAGTGTACTGGGTGGGGGCGGCGGGACTTGAGCTACGACCAGCGACGGAGCCGCGCACAAACAGACCCAACAGGCCAACGTCGCGGCTCCCAGATTCTTGGTGGGAGACCCTTGTCGTTGAACTCGAACCAGCAGCTCATAGTCGATTGGGTCGGAATGCAATGGAAAGCTCGTTTTTCGTCGAATTGTTCTTGTCAATCGTCCGCCTTACATCCCAATCCCCGCCTCCGTCACCGGATAGGCTGCCGGATGACTTTGTGTCACCTCTTCTCCTTCCAGTCCGGTCGGAATCACCTCCTCGCGCGATGAGATGGCAACCAGTTGTTCGCTCGGCGACGCCAGTGTCAGAACGGGTTGTGCTCGCGATTTCGTAAACCAGCGTTGCGCAACCGATGCCAGCAAGGCCAGGGCCAGCCCCAATCCGGCCGGTTGCAGCAACACCAGGACCGGCTCGGAATACCACAAGGTCACCAGTGTCGTTAAGAACCCCAACCAGAGAAATGTCAGCACGTGCCGCGTCGCCGGGACGTTGACCAGGATGAACCCAAACACCAACGCCAGACTGGCACCAATCAGAATGATCAGCGGCGTACTGAGCGTCCGGAAGGTCATGATCGAGGCGCCTTCCAGGCTGCTGAACAAATAGCGGTTTCCGCCTGTCAACACATGGTTGCCCGATCCCTTCGCGGAATCCGGAAGACTGCCAATCCATTGCTCCAGCTCTGCCGGTGACTGCCTTGGCAGGCGACTCCACCAGCCACCGACCCGCTGCCAATCAAACTCGGGCGTAAACCCTTCCGGTAAGGTCCACAGGTGCTGATCCACCGGCAGTTGGACCTGCCAGAAGGTCTGCGTTTGCGTACCGTCGGACAAGATCTCGGGCACCGCCAGCCGTCGTTCAGCACCAACGCCCATCGGCTTCTGCTTCGGCAACTGGTAGGCAATTGTCAGCAGACTTTTCGAGTCACCCGCATCGGCATCTGGCAGCGTCAATTGATATTGGCCGGGAGCCCCCGCGAGTTGCACGACATTGACTCCATCCAGCGGAGTCGCATCCCAGCGAATGCGGCCCGGCGTACTCCCCGGCGGGAATGTCACCCGCAACAACAGCGGCTGTCCTGCAATCTGATATTGGGCCTGGCAGTAGACCTCACCCAACGGAGAACAGACCACCTGGATCAGGCACCGCGGCACCGCCACCTCTTGCTGCCACGCTCCGTCTGATTGATCCACTTGCAGATTGATCGCGGACTGCTTCGCCGTCGCCAGCCAGACCGACGCCCCATTTTGCGGAGCCTGCGGAGTCCAGCCGTCACCCGTGACCGTCAGTCGCTGACGTTTGGGTTTCTGCACGCGAACACGAGTCGTTGTGAACTCGGCTTCCGACGATTGAACCAGCGAAACGTCCGTGATGGAGGTCGCGACCCCCATCGGCCAGTTGACGGGCAGCGAGCCTTGAATGATGACATCGAACTTGCCGATCCGCGGCGCTTCCAGTGCCAGCCGCTTCTGTTTGCGTGTCCCCTCGATGGGAGCACCCGTGTCGATCGGGATGATGGGCACCAGATTCGCGGGCTGACTGTCGAGTGCCAGGCTGAAGGAGACGCGGCCTTCCAACTTTTCTGGCACCATCAACAAGACCTGTGACAGTCGTTCGTAAGCGACGTCGTAGGAAATCCGCTGCTGCAGATGTAATTCGGTGCCGTCAAGACTGAGTTCCACGTCGGTTTGAGTCCCAATGCGCTGCTTTTGCAGGGTAGTCGCGACCGAGAACTTCGCCCGCGCGGTATCCAGCCGAAAATCACGCCGACGCAGGTCGGCCAGGTTGGCTGGCAACGGCACCAGATTGGATTGCGAGACGGTCTGCAAACGTGAGACGGTTTCTCCCAGCGGTCGCAAGTCGGCTTCCAGATTGTCCGCCAGCACCATCACAAATTCCGCCGGCATGACATTCGCGCCGGGCATGCCAGGCAAGGTAAATTCCTGAGCGGCTTGTCCGGCCGGCAAGGTCCGCGTCGCATGCAATAACAGTGTGAATTGTTTCGGTTCGGTGGCCGAGGCACGATCGTTGACGCGCACCACCGGTCCGACTTTACGCTCAATCAGCTTCACCAGAATTTCCGACGGGTCGTCCAGCTTCGTCTCTTCAACCTGATTCGGCGGTGCAATCGGATCGAGCTTCCAACCTTCCTCCTTCCACCCCGGCCAGGCAAACTTGACTTCTTCAATGCCCCAGCGATAGACCTGCACATCATATTCCCCGAACAGCTCCATGCGGTCGGCATTGACGGCCAGGAACAACCGTGGCTTCACCGTGATATGCGGCTTTTCGGGCTGCAGATTGAACGCGAGCTGGAACGGCTGCCGCAGAATTGAATAGGCGCTCGACACATCTTCGCGACTCGGGAAGGGAGGCAGCGCCTTTTCCAACGTGCTGAGATTATCGCGCTGCACGAACTGATTCTGGCCATCGATCCGCTCCAGACGATAATCGCCCACCAGCCGCAACGCCAGATGACCGGTCTGGATCTTCGCCTTGGCGACTTCGAAGCCTTCGAGCAACACGCGCTCCGACTTCGGCGGTATCTCGACGCGCACCGTCCACTTCAAATCGATGGGGATCGCACTGGAGACCGGTTCCTTGAGAGTGACGATAACTTGCGTGGGATCCTTGGCATCCATCGCGTGATCTTTGTAAACGTCCCCTTCGACCTTCAGCAACTCGCCGCCGCGCGGCATCCGCACCTGCACCTGACTGAAGCTGCCCTGCAACGCCCCCAGACGCTGATTGGCCTCCAGTAAGACGGTGCGGCCATCGACTGTCGCCGTGATCGCCGTGCGGGCTTCGAGAACCGTTTCCACCGTTCCGAGATCGGGCTGAGGTTGCCAGGTCACATCCAGCCGCGGCCCCAGACCCAGCATCTCGAGATTGGTCGCACCATCAGCCGTCGGCGTCAAGATCAGCCGTGCCCGGCTTTGCTCGTCGACCTTCGCTGTCAACCGCGGCACCGGGACGCGCAGCTTCAATTCGCTGACGACCGTTGGAGGAAGCGTTAATTGCAGCCGGCGGGTGGGAAGTTCCTTGCGAATGGGAACAATCAAGTTGAGTTTCAGGACATGCAGCCCCTTCCCCTTGAAGTACCATAAGTAACCTTGCTCGGGATCGATGCCGCCGGATGTCGCTTCACCGGGGCCCGCGTAGGACTGATCCTGCAGCGTTCCTTCCGTCAGCCGCAGCGGCACCTTGATCCACTTCGCATCAACCAATAACTGAATCTGTAGTGTCGCCTGCAAGACGGCGTGATCACCGTCAACCGTCCCCTGCAGCGAAATTCCGGCGACGCTCCACTGCGTCGGCTCGGGTGTGGCACGTTGCCGGCGCGCTTCCAGTTCCGCCAACACTTCCTCGAGCAACGGCGTACGCAGCAACGGCACGACTTCGCCCTTGGCATTCTTCAGGGGAATGACATCGCTGGCTGCCGGTTTCGGAGGCGCGGGCTTGTCGGCAGCGGCACCTAGTGCCGCGTCCGCCTTGGGTGCCGGCAACGTCTGCGCGAACGACAACCCCGCCGCGCTCCAGACGCAGAAGAGTGTCAGCCAGACGATCCCGTGCCGCAAATTCATGAGATTCCACTTTCCAGACACTCTATCATAGCGCCTGCGCAAGTGGGGAGAAAGCGGGAAACCCTAACGGTTAGCGAGATTTAGAGGGGGCTGCCGCTGCGGTCGGGCGCACCGGTCGACTCTACTGAATCGGAGTCCTCAGCAGATCCCGCAGGGCATCATGAATCGAGCCGTTTGTCGCCAAAAGGTCCGGAATTTCTAAAGTCAGCGGCTCACCGCTCATCCGCGTCACCCGGCCCCCAGCCTCATGCACGATCAACACTCCGGCCGCCATATCCCAAGCCTTCAAACTGCTCGACCAGAAGCCGTCCAGGCGGCCTGTCGCCAGATAAGCCAGATTCAGAGCCGCCGAACCGGTGCGCTGGATCGTCTGTGCATGCGGCAGAATCCGCAAAAACTGCTGAATCGGCGGTGCATCGGACGTGACACCTGGTGGAAAACTGGCGACCAGCAGCGATTGAGCCAACCGGTCGGTATGACTGACCTGCAGTCGCCTGTCGTTGAGATAGGCCCCGTGGCCGCGCTGCGCGGTGAAGATCTCTTCCCGCGTCGGATCGTAAATAACCCCGACAACCAGTTCGCCGTGCAACTCGACCCCGATCGAGACTGCGAAATACGGATAGCCGTGAAAGTAGTTCGAAGTCCCATCCAGCGGATCAATAATCCAGCGGTAAGGATCTTTGCCATCGGTCCGCTGCAGTCCCTCTTCGCCCAGAAAATTGTGCTCGGGATACCGTCTGATGATCAAATCATGAATGACACGCTGCGAGGCCACGTCAGCCTCGGTGACGATGTCGGCCGCACACGATTTGGAAGTGGCCGTGACCTTGTGGAACCATTCCTTGAGCACGGCGCCCCCAGCCAAAGCGGCCGCCACCGCGGTCTTTAACAGATCTGCATCGACCGCCGGTCCCTGAGTCATCATCTCTCCTCATTGTCGCTTTACTGGGGCGAGTCACGCCGATCACGAAGTGACCGCGAATACAAGCTCGCAGCGCAAGCGAGTGCATTCCTTCGTCAATGAGCAACTAGAATGCACTCGCTTGCGCTGCGAGCTTGTATTCATCAAACATGCGTTACGCAACTGTGCCTCACGCGACCGACAATTCCAACTCAATAAACTGCCATGGGTTCTTCTTGTACTGCTCGGCGAGAACCTTCAATGTCTCCCAGCGGGTGACATGGGACGCATGCTCCAGCTTGGGCTGCGTGGACGGGAA
>CAMAVF010000026.1 GCA_945861445.1 Planctomicrobium piriforme
CCAGAACCTCGCGGCACTACGAAATGCCGCACTGAATTGGTTGCGCGATCAAGGAACGACGAAATTCACACAGACGCTCCGCAGTTTTGCCCGTCATTCTTTACGACTCTTCACCAAACTCGGCTTTGTGAAATAGGCGATGGCCCTGTTTCACGACGTGTGGCTCGTTGACTTCATCTTCCAGCACCTGTATTCTCGCCTGTTCGCCATATTTTGCGGGTACGAACTACCGTAGGAGGGGTCACCCGGCCCGTCTAGATGCATTACAGTGCAAGACGCGGTCGCCGTTGGCTCCCGGTTAAACGAAAATGCTGCCCCACCATCGTTTAACCCGGAGCCAACGGCGACGGCGTCCTTGTTCGTCACACGGCAATTGATTAACAATCCGAACATCAGATTCGAATCGAGGAGCACTCATGATTCGTTCTTGTCAATCCGCGCGGTGGCTCGGACTGTGTGGTATTTGGACCCTGGCCGCGATCGCCGGGTGCGCAGACCAAAAACCGGTAGAGGTAGGAACAAGGAATGGCCCGACGCCCGGAGGCATCGCCGCGCCCACGGAGACCCCTAAACCAGCCGGCGGCGTACGGCGCATCATCTTGATGACAAATGGAAACTCTCCCTTTTGGGATGCGGCCCGCGTCGGATTGGATGAAGCTCAGACGGAACTGAAACTGGAAGCGGCAGGTCTGAAGGCGAGTCTGGAAGTCAACGACGGCACGATCGGCGGCCAGATTTCCAAGTTGCGACAGTATAACAGCCAGACCGATATCGCCGGCATCGCGGTCACCGCGATTGATGCTCAGAATGTCAATCTGGCTGAAGAAATGCGCAGCCTGAAGAAAAAGGGCGTGGCCGTCATCGCGTTTGATTCAGACCTGGATCGCGAAAAATTCCGCGACGCCCGTTCGGTGTTTATCGGTACCGACAATACACAGGCCGGAAAAGAACTGGGCTGGTGTGCGGCACAACTGCTGCCCGAAGGTGGCGAATATGTCACGTTTGTGGGCTTGTCGAGTGCCGGTAATGCGATCGAACGCATTGGTGGCTTCGCTGAGGGAGCCGGAAGCAAATTCAAATCGGCTGATGCGATGTCCGACGATTTCGATCGCACGCGAGCCAAGGAGAATGTCCGCAACGCCATCGGCAATCATCCGAACGTGAAGATTCTGGCTGGCATCTATTCCTACAACACGCCTGCGATCGTGGACGTCGTCAAAGAGCTGGGCAAGCGCGAGTCCACGAAGATCCTGTGCTTCGATGCCGAACCGATCGCCATCCAGCAAATGGGGCAAGGCCAGATCGATGCGATGATTGTGCAGAATCCTTACCAGATGGGCTTTCAGTCCGTCAAATTCCTGAAGGCGTTGATCACCGATGATCAAGCGACGCAAAAAGAGATGTTCCCCAAGCTGGGTGAAGAGGGTGGCGACATTTTCGATACGGGCCTGAAAATCGTTGTCCCAAAAGCCGATACTCCGATCCTCAACAAGGGTTTCGGCCCCAAGACCGAATACCTGTTGCTCGACGCCTTCCAAGCCTGGATGAAGAAGTACAACCTGACGGCCTCGTAAGCCCGCCGTCGACTCGACGAAGTCATCGACAAACAACGACACCCACGCCGGATCGCGTAAGGTCATTCAGCAATGCTGCGACAGCGTCATGAATTGGGATTGCTGATCGCCATTGCCATTTGTGTGGTCGTGACGGCACTGCTGGATTCGCAGCACAACTACTGGACCAATCCCCGTTCCAGTGCGATCGATATCGTCCGGCAAACGTCGTTGCTGGGGATTTTTGCACTGGGGGCAGCCGTCGTGATCATCGCCGGGGGCATCGATCTGTCGAGCGGTTCGGTGATTGCATTTGGCGGCACCATCTGCGCCACGATCATGTTTGCACTCGACAAAGAGCACATGCTGGCCGCTCAACCGGTCAGCAAGAGCGTGATTGTGATCGCCATTCTGGGGACGATGTTCGTCGGTTTTCTGATCGGCAGTCTGCATGTCTGGCTGATTACCGTCATCGGACTGCCGCCATTCGTCGCGACGCTGGCGACGCTGGTCGGTTTGCGAAGCTTCGGCCGGGCGATTGTCGAAAACGTCACGCAGCGCAGCACGCAAATTCAGATCTATGATGAGGATTTCCGCTACCTGGCCACGTCAGTCTGGATTCCCGCGGTCATCTTTGTGGTTCTAGCCGGGCTGATGTGGCTATTGCTGAGTCGCACGGTGACGGGCCGGCATCTGTATGCCCTGGGTGGCAACGAACAGGCCGCGAAGCTGAGCGGCATCCGCACCGATCGCATGAAATGGCTGGCTTACTGTTTGAGCTCCATGCTGTCGGCGGTCGCCGGGATCCTGTATATAGGCGACCAAGCGGTGGCAGATCCTCAGACGCTCGGCCGCGGCTACGAACTCAATGGGATCGCATCCGCTGTCGTCGGTGGCTGCAGCCTGCAGGGTGGTGCTGGAACAATCCCCGGTACGGTTCTGGGAGCGTTTTTCCTGCGGATTGTAGTGGACGGCGTGGCGAAGATCATCAAGACCGGGGCCGACGTTTATGAGGGCTTGATCGTGGGGGTTGTCGTGGTGGTGGCGGTCGCGTTCAATCAACTGCGAGCGGGCGGCAGTCGCCGACGGCAGCTCTTCCCAGGGACGATGGGACTCGTCAATATTCTGAACCTGGCGCTCCTGACCGGCGCCCTGACGGCCTTGATGGGACCGAAGTTGCTGGGGACGATATTGCCAGCGGGAGCCAACGTACTGGGGATCGGAGCGGGTGTGGTGGCTCTCGTCTTGTTCTCGGTAATAGGAGTGATTGAACGCCGAAGAAACTGAGTTGCCCTAAACACAACCCCACCGAGCTTGCCTCGGTGGATTCGGGCCTTTGCACTACGCTGATGCGGGACGTAGTGCAGGAGCCCGATGACCACCGAGGCAAGCTCAGTGGGGTAGTTTGGTTCGCTTAGTTGCGTAGAAACAATGAGGGGGTAGCCGCACTCGCCAGAGTGCGGGCGAGCACTAGAACGGCCCGCCTTCTGGCGAACGCGGCTACACAAAACACTTAACTCAAAAATAATAAAACTCACCTGAAAGGGAAAAGATGGCAACACCACAACTGGTCGGACACATGGTCTACTTCACGCTGCTCGACAATTCCGAGGCGGCGAAAGCGACACTGATTGCCGCCTGTCACAAGTATCTGAAGGGGCATCCCGGAACGACATTTTATGCCGCCGGTCCCCGCGTTGCAGACCTCACCCGCGAAGTGAACGACCAAGCCTTCGACGTCGCCTTGCAACTGGTCTTCGAAAACCGCGCCGCTCACGACGCCTATCAGACCCACGAACGACACCTCCAATTCATCGCCGAGAACAAAGGCAACTGGAAGCAGGCGCGGGTATTTGATGCTTATGTGGGATAGGTTTTAAGAGCTTTTAGCCACGGATTGACAAGGATTGAACACGGATCAAGGCAGAAGAATCTAAGATCGTAAGCCTCCCAGAATAATCCGCTCAATGATCGAGCTGAATTGGTTCGAACAGGCGAATATACGGTGACTTTATCCGTGTTTATCCGTGGCTAAAACTCTTCGTGAAATTGAAGCACTGGTATTGTTCGCGTTAATTACACATTGATCTCGAACCCTTCCCGTTGGGTGCGGCTGATCATCTTGTTGGCTTCTTCGTCCCCGACGAACAGTTCCTTGACCGGGTCCCATTCCAGCTTGCGTTGCAGGCGGACGGCGATGTTGCCCAGGTGACAGGCACTTACCGACCGGTGCTGGCTGACGGCATCGGAAATCGGCTGCTGCCGTGACTTCACGCATTCAAAGAAGTTGCCCATGTGATTGCCCGGCTTGCCATTGGGATACAGCTCCACCATCACGGCGTTGATCTTGTCCTGCAAGGCTTTGTCGGCATCTTGATCTTCGATGGGTTTGCCGGTCACGCGGCCTCGATTCACCTTGATACGCCCCTGGTCCCCCTCGAACACCACGAATTCATCCCCGGTCACGATCTGGAGTTGAATGTCACCGGCGTAGGTATAGTCGATGACCACATCCTTGGGGGTGTTGAAGCCGTTGGGAATGTTCGGCAGCTTGGTCTTCGAACCGTCAATCGTCAGGGGGCCCGACTGATCCATGCCCAGGCCCCACTGCGCGATGTCCATATGGTGAGCGCCCCAGTCGGTAACGATGCCGCCTGAATACTCATACCACCAGCGGAAATTGAAATGGCACCGTTGCGGACAGTAATCCACCACGGGGGCTTGGCCCAGCCAGGTGGTCCAATCGAGCGTCTTGGGAATCTCCTGCTTCTCGAACGGTCCGCCCACCATCGTCGACGTCGGCAGGCTGACCGTCACCTTCTGAAGCTTGCCGAGTTGCCCGCTACGAACCGTCGCGGCCGCGCGCAGGAAGACAAACCCATCCTTGAATCCCGAGCTGCGCTGCTGCGTTCCCACCTGCAGAATCTTGCCCGTTTCCTTGACGACGTCAATGATCTGCTGCCCCTCTTTGATGGTCAGCGTCAGGGGCTTTTCGCAGTAGACGTCTTTGCCTGCCTGCAACGCTTCGATGCAAATCTTCGAGTGCCAATGGTCGGGCGTGCCGATCGTGACGACGTCGATGTCCTGCCGTTCGAGCAACTGGCGATAGTCGCCGAACGCTTCCGCCTTGGTGTTCTGGATGGCGCGGTTCGCATGTGCGGAATCGACATCGGCGACAGCAATCAGGTCGGCAAACTGTCGGGCCTGATTCATGATGCCCGTTCCCTGACCACCGACGCCGATCGAGCCCAACCGGGGACGATCGTTCTTCTCCTTGTTTTCAGCCTGAAAGCCATAACACAAGTCGCCGAGGAAGGCGGGCAGCATGGCCCCCCCGACAGCAGCCCGGCCCGAGTTTTCCAGAAACTGACGACGATTGAGACGCTGTGACATTTCGAACTCCTTACTCGAAAGATTTGTATCGAAAGACGTCGCCGGGGCTGGCGTTATGAACAAGTTTGCGCCTCTTCGTAGGCGAGCGTCCGGCGTAAGGCGGATGGTTTTTAGCGAGTTTCTACTAATCTTAACGGCACGTACCAGATGATATACCAAGTGCTTTATCAAGGCTAACAATTCGCGTGCCACTGGCTGTGCCAGTGCTTTTCGGAATACCGAAAGACTACCGGCACTGGCATAGCCAGTGGCACCCAACCCGAAGATTAAGCCATGACAGAGTGCGACTTATCAAAAATGTACACTCGTCATTGATTGGTGCGAGTCGCCAACAATCATCCGGCTTACGCCGGACGCTCGCCTAGGGACGCTCATCACTTCGTGATGGCACGTACGTATAAGTCGAACCGCTCTCGCCGGCGCCAGACTTCACGCCAAGACTTGCTTGAACACCTTGCGGTGTTCCACACCCGTCAGCTTCTGATCCAAACCTTGATAGAAGTAACTTAGCTTCTCGTGGTCCAGGCCCAGCAGATGCAAAATGGTGGCGTGCAAGTCCGAGACGTGGCAGCGGTCTTCCACGGCATTGAATCCGACCTCGTCGGTCGCCCCGATCGCCTGGCCCCCCTTCACTCCGCCACCAGCCAGCCACATTGTGAAACC
This sequence comes from Planctomicrobium piriforme, assembly GCA_945861445.1. Classification (GTDB taxonomy): domain Bacteria; phylum Planctomycetota; class Planctomycetia; order Planctomycetales; family Planctomycetaceae; genus JAKFVC01. Next base: position 5,610 of record CAMAVF010000026.1, read on the forward strand.
CTGCCAATTGTGGTCGCGGCCCGGTTTGCCGACCCCTTCACTGGTCGGGGTCCGGCCGAATTCACCGCCCCACACCAGCAAGGTGTCTTCCCACAGGCCGGTCCGTTTGAGATCGGTGATCAAGGCGGCAATCGGCTGGTCGGTTTCTCCGGCGTGCAGTTGATGATTCGTGATACAATTCGTGTGTCCGTCCCAGGTATCCTCGATGTGTCCACCCCCGGAATAAAGCTGCACGAATCGCACGCCCCGTTCCAGCAGGCGACGCGTCGTCAGGCATTTTCTGGCGAAATCGGCGGTGCCCGGTTGATTGAGGCCGTACATTTCCCGAGTCTGCGGCGACTCCTTTTCCAGATCCACGACATCCGCCGCCGACGTCTGCATGCGGTAGGCCAGTTCGTAGGACATGATCCGCGCGGCCAGTTCCGAATTCCCCGGTCGTTCGCGCAGATGGTCCTCGTTTAAAGTCTTCAACAGGTCCAGCGTGTTGCGTTGAGTCCTGTCGGTCGTTCCCTCAGGAGTCGCCAGATCCAGCAGCGGAGACGTCCCGCTGCGGAACAGCGTGCCTTGATAGGCGGCCGGCATATAGCCCGCAGTCCAGTTCGACGCACTGCCGATCGGACCGCCACGCGGATCGGTCATCACGATGAAGCTCGGCAAACTTTCGTTCATCGTCCCCAGCCCGTAGCTCAGCCAGGAACCCAGGCACGGCTTGCCGATCAACACGCTGCCCGTATTCATCTGCAGGCACCCGGACGCATGGGCGGCCGTGTCCGCGTGCATTGAACGAATCACGCACAAGTCGTCGGCGTGCTGCGAAAGATGCGGATAGAGACTGCTGATCGGCAGACCGCTTTTCCCGTGCTGTTTGAATTCGAATGGCGAGTTCATCAAGTGACCGACCGGCCGGCCATTCGACCCGACGACCGCCGGTCCCTTGTAGGCGGTGCCGTCGAATTTCTTGAGATCGGTCTTCGGATCAAACGTGTCGACCTGACTCGGACCGCCGTTCATGAACAGGAACACGACGCGCTTGGCTCGCGCCTTGAAATGCGGCGGCTTGGCGGCGAGTGCATATTCCAAGGCAGGTGATTTTTCCGCCGCGGGCAACTGGTCGTAGAACCCATCCCGACTCAACAAATCGATCAGGGCCAGTCCGGCAAAGCCCCCGCCAACCTGCCAGAGGAATTCACGTCGAGTACGACCGCAGGGAGTTTGATTTGGTCGGTAACGCTGTGGTGACATACTAGGAGTTCCAGGATGAGGGTCGTTACTTACACCTTGCAGCGAGCCCTTTACCTTTCTCTCTCCCCTCGCCTCGGTACTCCGGGGAGAGGGGCTGGGGGTGAGGGGTAGGGCCAACTACAGGATTGAGTCGTGTTTTTTGAGTTTATCGCTAATCCGAATTATGGCCGAAAAGGCCCTTGTTCTCCGCTCTTGGCTGCGTGGCTCGCAAAGCCCCTCACCCCGTCCCCTCTCCCCGGAGTACCGAGGCGAGGGGGGAGGAAAAAGAGACCGCTGCGTTCAATCGCTATACGCAAACTCATTCAAATTGAATAACGCCCGGCACATTTGCACCAGGGCCTGATGCTCGTTGATTGCCGGCTGAGACTGCTCTAAAAATTGCAGCATCGCCGTTACTTCGCGTTCTGCGGGCTCGCGGCAAAGTGTCAACCGCCAGGCCAACACAACCTGCGCCCGTCGATCGGCTCCCGCCTCCCGTTCCAACCGCGTCGCCAGGTGTTGCGATTGGCGATTTACAAAATCTCCATTGAGCATCGCCAGGGCCTGCGGCGCGACGCTCGTTACACTGCGTTGTGCTGCCGAGCGGGTGGTGTCGCACAGGTCCAGGACTTCCAACAGCGGGACGACCATCGAGCGTTTCACGAACGAGTACACCGTTCGCCGCGAAGCGTCACGTTCGTCGAACGGCTTCCAGATCGCATCTGGGTCGCTATGTCCCTCCAGAATCTGCCGCGGCACGAACGGATACATACTCGTCCCCCCCATCTGGCGATTGAGCTGGCCCGTTGCCGCCAGCATGGCATCGCACAACGGTTCCACATCCAAACGGCGATAGGCCATGCGCCACAGACGCTCGTTGGTGGGATCGGCGGCCCCGTACTCGGCGTTCCAGGCTTTGCTCATGCGATAAGCGTTACTAGAAAGGATCAGACGGTGCAGTTGTTTGAGGGACCAGCCTCCTTCATTCACGAACCAATCCGCCAGCCAATCCAGCAGTTCGGGGTGGGTGGGTGGATACCCCATCACTCCAAAATCACTGGGAGTGCGGACCAGTCCGTCTCCAAAATGAAACTGCCAGACGCGATTCACGATGACCCGCGCCGTCAGCGGGTTCTCGCGGCTGACAATCCAATTGGCGAGCGTCAATCGGCGTAGAGAGGTCGTTCCACCACTCGCTGGAAATTCCGGCTGTTTCGTCACGAGGACCTGCGGCAGGCCGGGTTCCGCAATCGTTCCGGGTGCGGTCGATTTACCACGCAGCAGGACGTGCGTGACCGGGGGCGTTGGCCTGGGTTCGGTAAAGAAATAACCCCGCGGCAAGTCGGGAGTCGCGGCTCGCAGTTCCTGCTGCTGGCGTTCGAACTCGCGGATTTCGGCAGCGACCTTTTCCGGCACTGCGGCCGTCAATTCCAGGTCGAAAGCCGCCTGATGCTGCTGGACCAGTTTCTTGTCGGCTTCGTTCCGCTTCTCGGGTGCGGTGCGGAAAGCCACGACGGCCTCAGCCGGCAGCTTTCCCCGATAGTCGGCCAGCAAGGCGGTCCGCACGGCCGCTCGCCGTTGATCGATCTCGCGCTGCCGTTCTTGCAGTGCCTGGTTGCGAGTGGCCTCGCGCGCCAACTGGTCTCGGTTGCCGGCCGGAAGCCCCAGATCGGTGCGGCCGGATTGCGGGCGCTGCAGCGTGTTGAAGATCGCCGCCATCCGGTAATAGTCCAGCGTGCTGTAGGGCTCGAACTTATGGTTGTGGCAGCGAGCACAGGCCAGCGTCATCCCCAGAAAGACTTGCGAGGTCGTGTTGACCATGTCTTCGAGTTGCTCATAGCGATCTTCCTTGGGATCGGCCGGTTCGTCGTCCCACGGCCCCAGCCGATAGAAGCCCGTGGCCAGGATGGTCTCGGTGGAGGCATCCGGCAATTCGTCTCCCGCGAGTTGCTCGAGGATGAACCGGTTGTACGGTTTGTCTTGGTTGAGAGCCTGGATGACGTAGTCGCGGTAACGCCAGACATCCGGCTTGGTGCCGTCCCGTTCGTAGCCATTGGTTTCGGCGAAACGGACCAGGTCCAGCCAATGGCGTCCCCAGCGCTCGCCATACTCAGGACGAGCCAGCAATTCATCGATCAACGCGTCAAATCGGTCTGCGGAATTCGCAGCAGCGGCCGCGCCCTGGGGGGCCGACATCCGCGATTGTTCATCCAGATTGGGAGGCAAGCCGATCACATCCAGATACATCCGTCGCAGGAGTTGCGGAGCTCCCGCCTGCGGATTGGGACGCCACTTGTGAGACTCCAGTTTCGCGAGGACAAACGCGTCGATCGGATTTCGCACCCAGCCGGCGTCGGCGACCTTGGGAATCGGGGGCCGGACGAACGATTTGAACGACCAATGATCGCGGTCCGAATCGGTGACGAACGCGTCGTAGTCGGCGGCCGTGGGCGGGCCCTTGGCCGGTTTGGGCTCCTCGGCGGCCAGACTCGAAACGAAGCTCGAAACGAACAGGACGATTCCCACCAGGCTGAGCTTGAATCCCGTCCCGCGTGTGCGGTGCGATGGCGTGATGGGGCACATTCCGAGTGTCTCCTGCGTCGAAGCGAATCCGTGGAGCGGTTAAAATCCTGCCTGCGTCGTATACTGAGCCCTCATTGTGGGTTGTCAGAGCGTGTTTGAAAAGGCAAGATCCGGGAGGGCGAGGCTCCCGCCGAGCCTAGCACGACCGCAGGTCGGCGACTGCCGGAGGCTGTCAATCAAGGCTCCGGCGGTCGCCGAGCTAAAGCTCGTCTTCGACTCGGCAGGATCCTCGCCCTCCCTTTTCAAACACGCTGTCAGTCACCGCAATTCAACTGCGGATCGCAACCATCCCGTTCTGCGTCAAAAGGAAGTTTCCTCGTGAGTTCACGCATCCTGGCTCGGTTTGCCTACAAGGACTTCGAATTCCAGGACGAATTCGACAGCCCCCTGTTGCTCGGACGCCAACGCTCGGCCGACGAACCCTGCTTCCAGAAGCAACCCGAAGCGACTGGCTGGAGAATGGCGGTCGCCGCGCTGCAGGATCGTGGCGTGTCGCGTCTGCATGCCCTGGTGGAACCGCTGCCGGGCAACCGCGTCAAGATCACCAATGTCAGCGAAGCCAACGTGATCTACGTCGCCGAGATGCCGCCCAAACAGATGGTTCCGCAAGCCATCGAGGTCCGTGAACTGCCCGTGGCGTTCACCCTGGGCGACATGCTGATCAAGTTATCGGCCGCGGCTCTCGAGTCCCCTGTGTCAGATGAAGCCTATCAATCCCTGCCCTACGCGACACTCAGCCCCAAGAGTGCCATCTTGCGGCGGTATTCCGATCCGCAATTGAGGCCGGTACAGCCCAGTGCGGCGACCGAATCCGATGTCAAGACGCTGCTCCGCTGGTTGCCCGCCCTCACGCATCTCCTGCAGAGCGCGGCGACCACCGACGAATTCTTTCAACAGGCCGTGACGTTGCTGCTGGAGTTTGTGACTCTCGACTGGGCCACCGTCGTCTTGTACGACAACTCGAAGTTTGGAAACCCCTGGAAAAACGTCGCCGAAATGCGCAGCCCATCCGCCGCCGCCGACCTGGCCGCCAAGACGCCCAGCCGCACGCTGCTGGCCAGGTTGCTCGCCGAAAAACGGACGATCCGGTATGTGCCCACGCCGACAGTCGCTTCAGTCGAGAGCCTTTCGGGAATCGATTCAGTCGTCGCCGCACCGATTCTCAACGAGTCCGAAGAGATCATCGGCGCTCTGTACGGCGAGCGGCGGATTTATCCCGGAATCGCAGCCCGGCAGGCGATTTCGGAACTCGAAGCGCAACTCGTGGATACTCTGGCCTCGGGAGTCGCCGTGGGGCTCGAACGGCAGCGGCAGTCCAAAGCCGCGTGGGAAGCGCAACTGCAGTTCGAGCAGTTCTTCACCCCTCAACTGGCCGTGGAACTACGGAAGGATCCGGAACTGCTCAAGGGGCGAGATGCTCAAGTCACCTTGCTGTTCTGCGATATCCGGGGCTTCAGCCGGATCAGCCATCGGCTGGGGCCGGCAAAAACGGTGGACTGGATCGTCGACGTCATGCGGGAATTGTCGGAATGCGTGCTCAATCATGAAGGGGTGCTGATCGACTATATCGGCGATGAAATCATGGGGATGTGGGGAGCTCCCGCCAGTCAGGCGCAGCATGCCGCCCTGGCCTGCGAGGCGGCACTCGACATGCTGGAACGTCTGCCGGACATGAGTGCCCGCTGGAAGCCGGTCCTGGGTGGTGATTTTGGATTCGGGATCGGCTTGAATTCCGGCAGTGCGTATGTCGGCAACACGGGGACGGTCTGGAAATTGAAGTACGGACCACTGGGCCCCGAAGTGAACCTGGCCAGCCGGGTGCAAGGTGCAACCAAGTATCTCAAGGTCGACTTGCTGGTGACGGCCGCGACCAAGCAACTCCTGCCGCACGACATCCTCACCCGCAAGGTCTGTGCAGTCCGCGTCATCAATATTCCCGAACCGGTCGAACTCTATGAAGTGCAACGCAACGCGACGAACGAGTGGCGTGAATTGACTCGCAGCTATGAAGAGGCGCTCAATCTGTTTGAACGGCAGCAGTTTCATCGGGCCGTGAAGATTCTGGGGGCAATCCTGAACGACTACCCCCACGACGGCCCTTCGATCGTCCTGCTGTCGCGGGCCTCGAAGGAACTCGTCGAACCGAGTGTGCAGTTCGATCCAGCCTGGGAATTACCGGGAAAATGATGTTTTGACAGAAAAATGGTACGACAGAAAAATAGAGACCGTGAGGTTGCGTGAATCGACCGATCAGGATCTTTCTGTCGTACCATTTTTCTGTCAAAAAAGAGATGTTCTGATTGGGACCAAGCTTGTTCTCATTCCGATAAGCACTTACACTGCATATTGCATACTGCTCATTCGAGCCAAAGCTCCGGCGTTTCACAGTGACGTTGACACAGTGGAAGTTGCCAGCCGTCGTCGAAATCATCCACACATCAAACGCCTGCAATTTCTGACAATTCCTTAAAAACCCGAAAGATTTTGGTGAAATTCCACTGAAGTTATGATAATTTACGTTGAGGTTTAGCCAGTTTCAATTCATTTTCCTGGCAGCGTTCACTTTTAACAGGAGACCTTCTATGAACAAGATTTACCGTGCGAATGTGCAAGGGCGACGTGGTGGGTTTACGCTCATCGAGCTATTGGTGGTGATTGCTATCATCGCCGTGTTGATTGCACTGTTGTTGCCCGCCGTTCAGCAGGCGCGTGAGGCCGCGCGACGGTCGCAATGCAAGAACAACCTGAAACAGTTGGGGCTGGCCCTGCACAATTTTCACGACACTTTCAATCGCTTTCCCGCAGGCACCAATCCGGACATCGAGCCGTGGAAAACGCCTGGCAGTACGGATGCCAACTACGGCAGCAACTGGAAGATCTTCATCCTGCCGTACATCGACCAGGCGCCCATCTACGGCAAGTGGCAGTTCAATACTTCCAGTGGATACAGCAACAGCAACAATATCACCCCACTACTCGCCAAAAATATGATCAGCGTCTACCGGTGTCCCTCGTCCACTCTGCCTGATTTCTCGACTCGGTGGCACCAGACCATGTACACATCCTACACGGCCCTTTCTGGCTCCACCGGTGACGCCACTGCATACGCCGCCGCCGGAGGCGGCCTCGTGAGCGACAAGGGCGTCCTGGGCAACAAGAGCATGACCAAGATCAAGGACATCACCGATGGCACCAGCAACACAATTATGGTCGGCGAGCAAAGCAACGACCTCCGTGATGGCAACAATGCGGTCATCCTGGGAAATGCTTACAGCGGAAGTGTCGGAGTCTCGATCACCGCACAGGGGCCTGACCCGTGGTCCATTGGCAGCCACCTGACCAGTACCAACGAGCTGTATAACATTACGACGATCCGTTGGCCGATCAACAAGCGGTGGACGACGTCGCTCGGCACTCAAGGCGTCACTGATAATGTGGGGAACAACATTCCCTTAAGCTCGCAGCATGTCGGTGGCGCCCACCTCCTGTTTGGGGACGGTGCCGTACGCTTCTTGAGCGACAACTTGAACCTTACAACACTGTTTAACCTTGCCCAACGTGATGATGGGCAGACAATTTCGTTGGAACAATAAGCCCACAGTACAGCAATGAAATCGATCAACAGGATCGACCGCAGATTGTTACACCGGCCTTGGCAACAGCTTGTCAGGGCCGGTGTCGTAGGCGTGGTGAATGATCTCCTCTTACCCTCATCAGAAGTGGTGTATTGCAATGTCTCGATTGTGTCTCGCAATGTGCATTGGTCTGGCGATCTTCGGGAATTCGGGTTGCGGCGGCGGTGCCAAGCCGCCGGTCGTGGACCCTGTGGCCCCAGTCAAGGGGACAATCACTCTCGATGGCAAGCCGCTCCCGGCCGGCGAGCTGCACTTTTCAACCCTCGGCGTCCCGCCGTCAATCCTGCAGGTCAAGGACGGGGCGTTTGCGGGAAATGCTCCGGTCGGTGAGGACCTGGTTGAAGCCTACATTTTCATCGAGGGGCCGGCGAACCCCAGGTATCCTGAAGTCCCCACCAAGGTCAACACGGCCCCCGCCAAGTATTCGGGACCGAAATCCGCCCTGAAGGCCACGGTGACGAAAGCCGGACCCAACGAGTTCAAATTCGCCATGACCAAGTAAAAAGTGTGGTCGATACAAGCTCGAAGCGCGAGCGAGTGCATTCCGTTCGAGTCGGAGCGGTTTCACAAAAAGAATGGACGTTAGCAGTCTAAGCCCCGCCCCGCAGATAAATGATCTCCCCTCGCCCCTGTAATCAGGGGCGAGGGGAGATGAATCTCGTTGCTTTCGCATCTGTTGAAATTGCTAAATTGACGCGTCCCAGCCCTCACGAGACTCGGTTCACCTGCCTCATTGCTAGCTGACAGAAAGATTTGACGACAGAAAAATGGGGACTCGTTCCGTCGAGCGAATTCGACGCGCCATCATCTTTCTGTCGTACCATTTTTCTGTCAAAAAATGATCCACGACAATCGCCTGTTCAGCGCCCCAGACCCGACCCGTGTTTCACTGTCCGGCCGCTTTGCCGGATTCCCCTGCTGCCCAGATCAAACCGTTCTTCAACAACTTCTGAAATGTTTCTGTTTCGAAGTCCTCGACGCCCCCCAGTGACGTGTAAAACGAACGACCGCCGTCGGCACGGGTGAAGGTCCAGGCCACCGGTTCATGCGGCTTCTTGTCGCCCCAGCGGCCCAGCATCAGGACCTTGGTCTGCGGACTTAGTGGCAGGCACATGTAGAGCGTCGAACTCATGGCCGCTTCTGTGGTTCCAATTCCCTTCAGAATCGGGTGCTCGGCCGCTTCAGCCACCGGCCAGACCATCGTGCGCAGCGACTCACCGGCCGCGTTCACGTGATGGTTCGTATAATCGCAGCCGAACACATCCAGATCAATCAGCGGCCAGGCGTCTTTTCCCTCGGGCACGGCGTTGTCGCGGTTGGAAAAGGCATGCGTGGCCGTACGAATGCCGACCACCGGTTTACCTGCCGCGACGAAGTCTTTAAATACCTTCAACTGTGACGTGGTCAACAGCCGGCGACGGACGCTGAGCAGGGCGATGTCGGCGTTTGCCAGTTCGCTCATCGCCGGAAAATCGTGCTTGTCCTGCGGATTGTCCAGGATATAGGTGACTTGAAAATCCTTGCCCAGGTGCTGGCGGGCAAATGCGGGCAGCGTGTTTTCGGTGCGGTATTCGTCTTCACCGATGATCATGGCGATTCGCGGCCGTTTGTCCTGGGAGAACCGGAAGGGTGCTCCCCCCAGGAACGCGGTGCTGGTAATCGTGGGGCACCAGTGGGATTCGATGTGTTCGACAACGTAGTCGTTGCCGGTGAAATGGCTGACGAACGGTGCCTTGGCAGGATTGTACATCGTGTCGGTCATGTCGCGCATCAGGACGACGTTCTGGCCCTGATTGACCATCTGGCGGATGGAAAAGGGCCGCCCCAGCACGCACATATTGGTATGCACGCCCATCACGATCACATTCGTGATGCCGCGTTGCTTCATCAGGTAAAACGCTTCGGCGCTGTCCGTAATGGCATCGCCTTCGGCGATCTCGATCGTGGCAATCTGGCGGCTCCAGGCGCGATGCGATTTGGGTTGCGGATCGCAGTCACAACCGCCGTCCGAGTCATCGATCGGCAGGGCCCCTTCTTTGTCCGGGACGATCTTGCACCAGCGTTCCAGGGGAATCTTGGTCGCGACGACGGGCGCCTGTTGGGCCAGCTTGCTTTGCGGCGTGTCCTTGTAGAAATCCAGCGTGTCGCTGGGGCAGTGGATGATCAGAATCCCCTGCTTGCGGGCCGCCTTGACGACCTCATTCATCCGCGGCGCCATCTCACCGACACGTTCGGTCGCCGTTGGGCACCAGTGCTTGTCCCACATGTCGCAGACAACGAGAGCCGTTTCGTGCGGCTTCCAATGCAGAGTCTGCAATCGCACCTCATCTCGCTTCTTGTCACCGTCCCCCTTCACCCGCGACCGAGCCACCAGCGACAATTTGGGTGCCGGATGCTTCGCCGCCGTCCAGTTGGGAAACAGAATCGCGAGCGACAAAAGACAAAGTAAAGCTGATCGACGCATCGGGATGTCTCCTCAGGTGTGAATGAAGCAGTGTTCGTCGTCAGTTTGTGGTCTTTAGGGATTTTTTAGCCACGGATTGTCACGGATCAAACACGGATTGGGTAATGCTTTAGCAGAATGGAGTACACCTAAAATACGCCACCCCCCTTGCGGGGGTGGTTCCCGCGCTTTTGCACTACAATTGGCAGGAAATTCGGGGTAGTGCAGAAACGCGGGAACCACTGGGACAAGCCCAGTGGCGGAAAGTCACAACACTCCATTCCGCTAAAATGTTACGGATGTGGAAGGATTAGGATTCAATGTCGTAGGATCTTCCAATCTCACAATATGTCAAACCTTCTTTTGAGCCGGCCATTTGTAAGCCGCGATGGAATTCTTCCAGAAGAACTTTTCGTAGGCCGTTCGGCCCTTGCCGCGGAAATAATCGCTGGCAATCTGCTGCACCTGCGGATACGGGGCGTAACGCACGCTGACGGGCCAGTTGCTGCCGTAGACCAGGCGATCTTCGCCAAACGCCTGCCACACGACATCCAGCACCGGCACATAAAACTGCACATCAGAGGGTGAAATCTGGTTCTCACGCCGGCCACCTTCGACGAGTGCCGAGACCTTGCAGAAAACCTTTTCGAATTTCGCGCAGGTCTGCATCCCGGCAACCCAGTCTGCCGGTGGAGCCTGGCCATCGATTCGCACATTGGCGACGTGGTTGATCACGATTCGCAACTCGGGAAGTATCTTGGCGACTCGCGCGATTTCCGGCAGCATGTCGGGGCCGCCGTTAATGTCGAGTTCCAAGTCATGCTCGACAATCAGACGGAGGTCGGCCAGGTATGCCTTAGTCTCCAGACCTGCCTTCAGTGCCCCGTGATTGACTCGCAGACCACGGAATCGCGAGTTCTTCGTAAACCGCTTGAGGTGCCCGGCGAACTCTGGGGTGCCAACTGGCAGATTGCCGACCAGGCCGACCAGAAACGGATTGCGATCAGCCAGATCAAGGATCCACTGGTTGTCTTCCACGCGCGGACTGGCTTCCACAACGACGGTCCCCGTCACGTGGTGCGGTTTGGTAAGGGCCTGGAATTCTTCAGGGAGCACCGGCCGATAGAGCAGCTTGTCGTCTTTACCCGGCCACGGAGGCCCGTCCTTGCGGGTGGGATCGAAGAAGTGCGTATGAGTGTCGATAATCGTATCGACGGGATCCGCCGCCGCCAGCACGCCAGCACTCATTGCCGCCGCCAAGGTCACAGTCCCCAGGAAGTCACGACGCGTGAATATCGAATCGCTGTTGTCTATCACGGTGATACGCCCCTTGGAAGATCGGATAGCGTTGGAACCTGATTGGCGACAATTGGGCGCCATTCACAGAATCATTGAAGAGTTTTTTAGCCACGGATTGACACGGAGCAAACACGGATTAGGAGAGGGAAGGTCCATTCCGTGCTCCACCTCAAGATGCTTTTTTGACAGAAAAATTGAACGACAGAAAAATGAAGACCGTTCGGTTGAGTGAGTCGACTGACCAGGATCTTTCTGTCGTCACATTTTTCTGTCAAAAAGATCATCTACGATCCCGCTCACTTCATCCGTCCCAACCTTCAACGATGGCACCTCCCCGCAATTGAGCCGTCATCTTAGTCGCCTTCGTATGTTAACTCCACGAATCAGCGGAATTTCATACATCCCGGAAATGCAAACAGCCCGGGTGCTGATGAGCAGCCGGGCTGTCGAATGGTGTGATCAGTTGCCTGATCTGTGGTTATCGTCCGGCAGGCGGGAGGGTGAGGCCCCAGTCGAAAGACGGATCTTCGCTTGTGCCGATTGAAGACGTCTTACGGCGTGTGCCTTTCCCTCCCGGCACCGAACTTCTCGCGTTGATCTGCGTCGGTGTCGCCGCGTTCGCCAGAACGCGGGCTGTGCGATCCAATCACCCGCACTCTGGCGAGTGCGGCTACGATCGAATCAATTCTGCTAGAACTGATACGCCTTGTTGGTCTTGTCAAAGTCGACGTCGGTCAGACCGAGGTTCGTTTTGATCTGGGTGTACGTGTATTCTTCCACCAGGACCGCTTCGCCCCCTTCTTTTTCCGGCCAGGCGTATTGCTCAACGCGAATCGGAAGTTTCGTTTCCGCGTGCAGATACAACAACGTCTTATGGAATTTGAAGTGGTCACGCGGTTGAGGATGGATCGTTTCCAGCAGCACACACGGCTCGTCCCCAACCTTCACGGAGACGGCATCTTTGACCTCGATTTCCTGGTATTGAGCGTCCGCCTGCCATTGAGTAATGATCGTTTCCAGCATCTTGGCCATGCCAGCCTGGGTAATCGGGTAACGATTCTCGGCCATTGCATCCTTGCTGGTCGGTAGGAAAGTGACCGTGCCCGCCAACGACCGCAGACCCGTGTCATGAGCCAGCAGCTTGCCCTTATTCAGGCCGTCCACGTAGATCACTTCGCGACCTGCATACGGCTGTTCGAATTTGAAATAGACGCTGAATGGTTCGTGCCGGAACTTCCCAAACATGGTCTGGCTGACAAGTTTGTTCTGGATCATTTCCTGCTTGAACAGCACGGCTGAATAATCCTTAAGGGCCTTGGCAGCCTGCAGGCTTTCTTCCGCCCTGGTCAGGCACGGCTTCAAGGGATGATTGTCGGCCACCGACTTCGGCGCTGCCTTGGGCACAGCCTTTTTGCCCTCGATTTCGTCGATCTTACGCGCCATTTTCTCGGTCGGCCGGTTTGCCTTGTCGGCGGTTTTGGTCCGGGCCGGTTTCTTGACGGCACCGGCCGCCCCTCTGCAGTTGGCCGTGACGCCACCGATCAGCGCGGTCAGCGTGACGCTGATCGCCATGAACTTCCGCAGCCACTTCCGCGACCAGCAACGCCGCCAGCTTGTTTGCGTCTTACGCATCGATCAATTCCTCAACACCCAATGAACAGCCTGAGCAGTGATTGACTCAGGCACCACGATCATGCCGGCGAGCACACCAATCTGAAGTGCCCCCGCAGGACAAATTCGCCTGTCTCAGTTATCGACTCGCCGTGCCGAGCGACCATAGGAGCGTCCGAACGAGCCCTTCAACATAACCCAGACACAAGCGTTGAACCAGCAATGATTGCTATAACAAGAAAACTTTGTGCGATTTGCGTGCCATTCGCAGTTTTACTATTCTGCCAACGCCTGATTCTGGGTGACACATCTATAGAACAACGGTGAATCAGATCAGTCAGATCTTTGACCAAGCTTCCCATTCGGCTGAAATCGGCAACAATAAGTGCGAGGTAGCTGCGTTCGCCAGAACGCGGGCTTTGCTGCTGATCGCCCGCACTCTGGCGAGTGCGGCGACCACCAAATGATTTCTGCGGACTGACTTTAGAGAGGCGGATTTCTGCGATTTATGTTTGGAGAATTTGCCCCCACACCACAAGACGTCCACTTTCGAATCCTGGGAATTCCCTGTCGGGTCCATCCATCATTCTGGCTGATTGGTGCGTTGTTCGCATTCCCGCGAGGGGGCGATCTGCCCGGCAACCTGGTGATTGGATTGTTGCTGTGTCGCATGTTGTGCTTGTTCGTGTCGATCCTGGTGCATGAGTTGGGGCATGCCTTGCTGATCGATCGAGCGGGATTTCCAACGGCGATTGTGCTGCACGGCTGCGGCGGATATGCCATCTATCAACCGAACCGGGCGATTCGCCCCTGGGTGTCCATCAGGATCTCGCTGGCCGGCCCGGCGGCAGGATTCCTCCTGTACGGCATCGTCTGCGGCATTGAGTATCTGTTAATGCGCGGCCACGTCTACGAGCGCCTGCCCCTGGGTGCTGTGATCACGATTGATGATTCCATCGGTCAGTTGAAGTACATCAATCTGTACTGGGGATTGGTTAATCTGTTACCCGTCTATCCACTGGATGGAGGCCAGGTCACTCGCACCTGGATGGCAGCTCGCCGGGGAATCGACGGAGTGCGTCAGTCGCTGGTCATTTCAATCATTGTCGCCGGTGCCGCGGCCTTCTGGTTTTACAAAGAGAGTGGCGGCCAGTTGCTGTCGTTTCCCGTCGTCTTGTTTGGCATCCTCTGCTACCAGAACATTCAGGCGTACCAAGAAGTAAGGCGCTACTGATTGGCGAAAATCGGCATCAATGCCTAATCTGGGGACCATCTGTGTCACAATCCACGAATGGGTTGATAGTGCAAAGATTTGGACCGGAAAACTTCTGTCGGGAAAGCATTTCGCTCATGGCCAATGATACGGCGTTTCAATTTGCGGCTTCGAACATCCGGTTTGGCAGTGGCTGTACTCGTGAAGTCGGCTTCGACTTGCAGGACTTGAAAGTCAGACGCGTGCTGGTCGTCATTGATCCGGCCCTGGTCAATCTGCATCCGGGCATCGCGGTCCGCGAATCACTCGACGCCGCGGGAATCGATGCCGTCTTTTTTGATCGAGTGGAAATCGAACCGACCGATGTCAGCTTCCAGGCGGCGGCCAATGTCGCATCGGAAGGGGGCTTTGACGGGTTCGTGGCGGTGGGCGGAGGCAGCACGATCGATACGGCCAAGGCCGCGAATCTGTATTCGACCTATCCCGCTGATTTTCTGGACTACGTGAACCAGACGATCGGGCGTGGCAAGCCGGTCCCCGGGCCGCTGAAGCCGTTGATCGCGATTCCAACGACCGCGGGGACAGGCAGCGAAACCACCGGCGTCGCGATCTTTGGTGATGTCACCAAGAACGTGAAAACGGGGATTTCACATCGCTATCTGCGTCCGATCCTGGGCCTCGTTGATCCCGACAATACACGTACGCAACCGGCCGCGGTCGCCGCATCAGCGGGCTTGGATGTGCTCAGTCACGCCCTGGAATCGTTCACGGCGATCCCGTATACGGCGCGCGTGAAGCCCAACAAACCTTCCGAGCGGACTGCCTATCAGGGGACCAATCCGGTCAGCGACGTATGGGCCTTGAGGGCTCTGGAAATGGTCGCCGAATTTCTACCCCGCGCCGTGGCCGACATTTCCGATGACGAGGCGCGCGGCCAGATGCTGCTCGCCTCGGCGTTCGCGGGCATTGGATTTGGGAACGCCGGCGTGCATCTGCCGCATGCGATGGCTTATCCCGTCGCCGGCATGGTTCGCGACTTTCATCCGGCAGGATATGCGA
Organism: Planctomicrobium piriforme; assembly: GCA_945861445.1. GTDB lineage: Bacteria > Planctomycetota > Planctomycetia > Planctomycetales > Planctomycetaceae > JAKFVC01. The sequence continues at coordinate 20,674 of CAMAVF010000026.1, forward strand.
CCCCAGACGCTCTGATTCCGCACGGCATGTCAGTGATTCTCAACACACCGGCAGTCGTGCGATTCACCGCGTCAGCGTGCCCCGAGCGTCATCTGCGAGCCGCCGCCGCACTCGGGGTGGATGTCTCGGGCAAACGCGCGGCAGACTCCGGCGAAATCCTGGCCGATCGCGTTCTGTATTTCATGCAACTGCTGAAGATGCCCAGCGGATTGAAGGACGTCGGTTATACCGATGCGGATATCCCCGAGATGATTCAGGGCACGTTGCCACAAAGCCGCATCACAAAACTATCACCACGTCCGGCAGGCGACGTGGAAATCGGCGAACTGTTCCACAATTCGATGAAGCTGTGGTAGGTCGTTAAGACGACTTGCTGCTCGCCAGATCGGTCATGAATCGCTGCATGCGGCTGACGGCGTCTTCGGCGTCGGGAACAAAACCTTCCAGCAGCATGGCGTTGGCGAACAGTTGATTCGCCACGTCCTGAATGAACGGCTGCTGATCTGGATTCGTGCTCAATTGCGTCAACCGCACGATCAGCGGCGAGGCGGGATTCACTTCGAGAATCCGTTTTGACATCTCGTAGTCTTTGTTGTTCATGCGCAGCACTTTTTGCAATTGTGTGCTGAACGCGCCGCTGGGATTGACCAGGCAGCAGGGGCTGTCGGTCAGTCGTTTGGACTCCCGCACCATCTGCACCTTTTCCCCCAATGCGGTGCGGAACAAATCGAGAACCTTTTCGAACCCGGGAGTCCCCGTGGTCGATTCGGCGGGTTCCGGCGTTTCGTCCGTATCCTTGGCGGACTCGGGAAACGCGACGTTGGCGTCATCGACCGAAATCAGTTTCTTGTCGTTATACGTCATCAAGTTCGACAGGACGTATTCATCAACGGGATCTGTCAGGAACAACACTTCCAGCTTCTTGCGGCGGAAGATCTCCAGATTGGGATTCTTGGCGATCGACGAGAGACTCGGACCACCCTGGTAGTAAATCTGCTGCTGATCGGCCGGGGCCCGCGCGATGTATTCGTCCAGCGACGTCAACGCCGTGGGATCGGTCGCGTTCGACGACGGAAATCGCAGCAATTTCGCAATCCGCTCACGGTTTTCGAAGTCGGTACTGACCCCCGACCGCACGATCGGCCCAAATTCGGCGATGAATGTTTTGAACGTCTCTGGCTCGTTGTCCGCGAGTTTCGCCAGGTGATCGAGTACTCCCTTCACGAGCACCTTGCGAATCTTGCGCAGCACCGTGTTGTCCTGCAGCGTTTCGCGAGACACATTCAGCGGCAAGTCGGCCGAATCCACGATCCCGTACATGAACTGCAGATAATCCGGCAGCAGATCGCGGCAATCATCCTGCACGAGGATCCGCTTGGCACACAGATGCAGTCCGTGCTCCAACCGGCCCATGCCCAGCTTTTCCCAGTTCATCGACGGACAGTACAGAATCGCATGGAACTGCAACGGTGAATCGACCGCCTGATGCAGGTGCCACAGCGGTTTTTCCTGAGTCCGGTGCGAAATGTATTGGTAGAACGCCTCGTACTGTTCCGGCTTCACCTGACTCTTGGGCTCAACCCAGATCGGCGTCATCTCGTTCAGTTTTTCGCCGCTGAGCATGATTGGATGCGGAACGAACGTCGAATACTTTTTGATGATGTGCTGCAGGCGGAAATCGGACGTGAAGTCCTCGACCAGTTCCTCCTTCAGATGCAATCGGATCTGAGCCCCGCGCGGCACGTCATCGGCGGGTTGAATGGAAAAGCTGCCCGTCCCTTCCGATTCCCAGCGCCAGCCCTGCTCGTCGCTGTAGCTGCGGGTCAACACTTCGACGCGATCCGCCAGCATGAAGGCCGAATAGAATCCGACACCGAACTGCCCAATCAACGAGACCGCACTCTTGGCGTCGGCATTGAGCTTGCTTAGGAACTCGAGGGATCCGCTATGGGCGATCGTCCCCAGATTCTTCACGAGTTCATCGTGGGTCAAGCCGAGCCCATTGTCGCGGATGGTCAGCGTCTTCCCCTCCTTGTCGGGCTCAATCGTGATCTGCAGCGTTTCGCCGTCGCGATATTTCTCGTCGGTCAACTGGATATGCCGCAGCTTGTCGAGTGCATCAGAGGCGTTCGAGATCAACTCACGGATGGTGATCTCTTTGTTCTGATACAGCGAGTGCGACAGGAGGTGCAGCAGTTGCTTGATTTCAGTCTGAAATGTGAATTCCTGTTTCTCAGCGACAGACGACATCGTGCTTTAACCTCAATGAATGGAAACCGGTTCGACTGTCAATCGAACGCAAATATGGCCGAACGGTCCTACGCGTAGCGGCTTAGAGAACAAACTGCGTGCCAGAGGATGGATTATGCACTTTCGGATTGTAACCAACTACGTTACATCATCTTATGATTTCTGATACGCCACTCGAACACCTGCCAATTTGGCGTAAATGTTTGGTCCGCGAACCGACTGCAGCGTTAGAGACTCCATTCGGATTTCGACATTCGTCATTCCTTGGGGACGCCCGACTCTGGAGAGTCAGGCTACGGGACGTCGGTGTGATTGCCCGGCGTCGGCTACGCACGATATAGTGTGGGATCGGTCGTCGGACGGACTGGATCAAACAGCGTGGTTTGATTAGCGCGGTGACTGGCAGATGACCAGGTTGAAAAACTTTTTCTTGAGGAGACCAGAACGTGTTTCAGCAGGTGGCGGTCGTTGGCGCGACCGGAGCAGTGGGGCAGATCATTCTGAAGCTGTTGGAAGAACGCAAGTTTCAGGCTGCCAAATTCAAACTGTTGGCCTCCGCACGTAGCGCCGGTAAGACCGTCACGTTCATGGGGAAACCGCATCTGGTCGAAGAGCTGACCTTCGACGCCTTCAAAGGGTGTGACCTGGTCATCGCCAGCACTCCCGACGACATCGCGGCGAAGTATCTGCCGGCCGCTGTCGAATCGGGCGCGACCGTGATCGACGAGTCGGGTTACTTCCGGATGCGACCCGATGTGGCACTCGTCATCCCGGAAATCAATCCGCAAGACGCGATCAATGCCAAGGGCATGATCGCCAGCCCGAACTGCTCGACAACCCAAATGGCGGTCGCCTTGAAGCCGCTGCACGATGCCGCACGCGTGCTGCGCGTGATCGTCAGCAGCTATCAGGCGGTCAGCGGTGCCGGACTGCAGGGCAATGTCGATCTGGAACAAGGGACGACCGCGGCCCTTTCCGGTGGCAAGTATCACTACAAAGCGTTCGCCCATCCGATTGCATTTAACGCCATTCCCCAGATCGGCAGCTTCAAAGAGGACGACTACACCAGCGAAGAGCTGAAGATGGTGTATGAGACTCGCAAGATCCTGGGAGATCAGTCGATCCGGATCAGCGCCACCTGCATTCGGATTCCTGTGGCCAACTGTCACAGCGAAACGATCAATGTGGAAACCGAACGCCCCGTATCGCCGGAAGAAGCTCGCAAGCTGTTCGCCGCGTTCCCGGGAATCGTGGTCGCGGATGACCCCAAGACCGGCCATTATCCGATGCCGTCGGACTGCTCGGGCCGCGATGAAGTTTTCATCGGCCGTATTCGCCGCGATCTGTCACATCCCAACGCGTTGAACTTCTGGTGCGTCAGCGACAACCTGCGGAAAGGTGCCGCAACGAACGCCGTTCAGATTGCCGAGTTGCTGTCGAAGAATCGGTTCGGGAAGTAGAGAGATTGTAGGCGAGCGTCCGGCGTAAGCCGGATGGTTTTTAGCGACTTACCGCAATCACCGGTTCTGCGATTTTTGGCGTCGCGATCAAATGAATTGGGGCAACTCGATCGGTATCTCAGCCGCACAAAAACCATCCGGCTTACGCCGGACGCTCGCCTACGAAGACCTTGATGTCGCGTCTACTCCTCGGAATACGGCTTCGTCAGCTTGAACTGCGGATGCGTTTCCAGGTACTTGCCGATGCGATCTGTTCGGCTGATGGCGATTGGCAGGAAGTCGAGCGCCTGCTGCAAGCGGTCGTTCGGTTCCGCACAACTGAATCGCAGGAACCCACCCCCTGCCTCGCCGAAGCATTCGCCACCCAGGCACGCGACGCCAAACTTGTCGTCTGCTCCTTCCAGCAGATACAGCGCCAAACCGTGGCTGGTGATGCCCAGCTTGTTGCACACCGGGGCCACATTCGGAAAGACGTAGAACGTCGCCGCGGGGTCGATCGCCTTGAAGCCGGGGATCTTGTTCAACCCCTGATTCAGCAACAGCACCTTCTGGTAGAACAACTGCATTGTCTCGTCGCGTTCTTTATCGTCCTGGTCGAGCGCTGCCAGACCGGCGAGCTGCACGATCGGCGGCGTACACGACAACGTCGTGTTGATCATCTTGCTGATCGCATCGGAAATCTCCGCCGAGGCAACCGAGAAACCCAGCCGCCAGCCACTCATGCTGTAGGACTTGCTGAACGTGTAGGCGGCCATGCACTGATCCATCATGCCGGGCATTTCCAGGATCGAACGATGCCGGCCCTTCCAGACCATGTGACAATACGGTTCGTCGCTGAACACGGCGATGTTCTTGCCGCGAATCAAATCGGCGATGTTCCGCAGATCTTCTTCCGTCGTGACGCCACCCGTCGGGTTCTGTGGCGAGTTCAAAAAGATCGCCTTGGGTGAGGGATCGGTGTTGATAAATTTTTCAATCTGATCGACTTCCGGGCGGAAGTCGTTGCTCTGTCGTAACGGGCACAACACGGCTCGTGCGTTACGGCGTTGAATATTGGGGATGTAGGTCGGGAAGTACGGGCTGAAGACCAGCACGCCGTCACCCGGATTGACGAACGCTTCGCAGAAGAATTGTTCGAAGACCTTGGCACCGGGTGCCACGATGACGTTCTTCCCTTCGGCGGGAATGTTGAATTCGCGTTTGACGAAGCGGGCCGCCCCTTCGCGGAAGGCAGGCAGCCCAGGCGAAGGGCAATAGTGCGACTGGTCGGCTTCAATCGCCTTGATCCCTTCGCGCTTGGCCGAGGCCGTGCTGGGGAAGGGACTGTCGCCGATTTCGAGTTCGACGACGTCCTTTCCCGCGGCCTTTAACTGCTTGGCAATCGCCAGGACGGAGAACGCGGTTTCCACCGTAAGTTGACGCGAAAAATCGCTAAGCTGAACGGCCACGAAAGTATCCTCAATGAGAGTCGTATGAGATCCCAGAGCTGCAACGCGCTTGCTCCGGCTGTGGTCAATGTTGGGTTATTGGAGGCGGAGTGACGAAGATTTTTAGCCACGGATTAACACGGATGAAGACAAACTTCTTGCACCAGTCCCAGATGCAAATCGCGGATCGCATCACCAGTGAGCGCGATATCGGTGACTTGCCAACCCGGTGCCTGGATCCGCAACTCGAAGACGTTTGTCGCGGCAATCAATCCGGACGGAAAAGGAAGCTGCCAGATCGTGTTCGGTGGAGCATTGGCCAGATCCTCGGGAATGGGCATCAAGGTGGTCCCGACGGTCAGTTTCGCTCCCTGAATGGGCCGCGGTTCTGCCAGTCGCAGCACGAGCCACCCATAATCGAAATGCGAATAGAAAAATCGCTTGTACTTCACAATGCCCGGGGCTTCACCCAGTTGTCGATGCCGCGACAGGCCGGTTCCGGCCGGTTCCGACCAGCCAGAGACCTCCCAGTATTGTTCGCTGTCCGGATTCCCCAGGTCGACTGTCAGATAACGGTTGCCACGTTCCTTGAGCATCCTGGTGAATCCGCCGATCACCGGAATCTGCGTACGCGGCACCGGGCTGGGCACGGGCAGCGGTTTCGACAAGCCCCCCAGTAATTTGCCGATCGGTTCCCCCAACGCCACCGGATAGGGACGATTCTGGCGGTCGTGAATCAGTGTTTCTGGCTCCAGGCCCAGCAAGTGATAAATCGTGGCGGCGATGTCATCCTGAGTCACCTTGTCGGTCGTTGGATAGGCGGCCTTTTCGTCCGAAGCACCGAACACCTGGCCGCCGGGAACACCCCCTCCGGCCATGACGACGCTATTGCACGACCCCCAATGATCGCGCCCGGCATTCCCGTTGATGTTCGGGGTCCGCCCAAACTCACTGTTCCAAATCACCAGCGTGTCTTCCAGCATCCCTTCTCGCTCAAGGTCTTCGAGTAAGGCCGCGATCGGACGATCCACGGACGGCAGCAACCGGGCTTTCAGCTCCTGGAAATTCAAGGCGTGAGTATCCCAACTGGAGTCCACACCCTTCTTCTCACTGTGCCAATAGACCGTCACCAGCTTGACACCCGCTTCCACCAACCGTTTGGCGAGCAATACCCCCTGGCCAAACGTATGAAAGCCGTACCGCAGCCGCGTTTCCATCGGGACGGATGCCAGATCAAAAGCCTGCCGAGCCCGTGGCGCCAAGACCATATCCAGGGCCTGTTGATAGAACGAATCCATGGCCTCGATCGAACGATCGCGACCGATCATGCGGGCGCCCAGTTCCACCTGCTGCAACAGATCGCGGCGTTGTTCCATGCGGCCGAGTGCCAGCCCCTCCGGCAACGACAGCGAACCGATTTTGAAATTCGGCTGGTCGGGATGATCGCTGATCTGGAAGGGGTCGAACTTTTTGCCAATCAGGCCGCCAAACTGGCCAGGCACCATTGGCCCGGCGGTCGTCGTGATGACGCGTGGCAGAGCGACGAAGGTCGGCATCCCCTTGGCGTTGGGCATCAATTGCGACAATACAGAGCCGTAATGCGGGAAATCGATTTCGCGCGCACCGAAATTCTCAGCACTGATATCGTGCCGGCGTCCAGTCAGGCCCGCGTGGGCGCCAGTGGAGTGATTATTGTCGTCCTGCCCGACCGACCGAATAATGGCGAGTTTGTCCGCCTGACGGGCAATCAGTGGCAAGTGTTCCGAAATATGCATTCCGGGGACATTTGTCGCGATCGGCAAGAACTCGCCGCGGTTTCCCTCGGGACCTTCTGGCTTCAGATCCCAGGTATCCTGATGGGCCGGGCCGCCCCACATGAACAGTAGGATGACCCGCTTGGCGCGGCCGAACGTACTTCCGCCGGCAGTCGAAGCACGAGCCTGCGACTGCAGCAGTTGTGGCAGGCCAACGCCCAAGGTGCCCAAGCCCCCGATTTGCAACGCCTCGCGCCGCGAGATCCCGTCACAAAGTCGCAGACCTTGCCCTTGTCCCTGCAGATGTAACATCTTGTCCCTCCGACTGATCCGACTCATTCGCCGCACAGAAAGTATACCCCGTCGATGGCTTGAACTCCAGTTGATATCGGCAAGGTTTGATGGTTTTGCCACACCGTAACTTGACTCTCCAGAGTCGGACTACGAAACGCAGTGGCCTACAGCGCCAGCCGGCTCGGTTCTCTGATGTACAACATCAATATGGCCAGATCGGCCGGAGTGATCCCGCTGATGCGGGCCGCCTGGCCGAGATTCCGCGGGCGAATGTTAGCCAGCTTTTCTTTTGCCTCCGCTCGCAATTGGGGCACGGCGTGATAGGCAAAGTGCTCGGGAATCAGGACACCCTGGACTTGCTCCATTTGCTGAATCTGGGCCGTCTGACGTCGCAGGTAACCCGAGTATTTCGTCTCGATACTGACCTGCTCGGCAGCACGCGGGGACAGTTGCAATGCGGCCGCCGCCGGGGACATTTCGCAAATCTGGTCCCAGCCTACTTCCGGTCGCCGCAGGATCTGATCGAGCATGATGCCGCCGGCACGAGCCGTTTCCAAGAGGACATTGGCCCGTTCGATTTCTGCTTCCAGACGCTGAAGTTGGTCCCAGCGCTCCGCACTGACCAATCCGGCCGCGTGACCCAGCGGCGTCAGACGGCGATGCGCGTTATCGTGCCGCAACAACATGCGGTATTCGGCTCGTGACGTAAACATCCGGTAGGGTTCATCGACCCCCTTGGTCACCAAGTCGTCGATCATCACGCCGAGGTAGGCTTGACTGCGCTCGAGGATCAACGGGGCCTTGCCCGCGATCTTCAATGCCGCATTGCAGCCGGCCATCAGGCCCTGCCCGGCGGCTTCTTCATAACCGGTGGTCCCGTTGATCTGGCCGGCAAAGTAGAGCCCGGCAACCAGCTTCGTTTCCAGGGTTGAAGTCAACTGTGTCGGCGGCGCGAAGTCGTATTCGACCGCGTAACCGTAACGCATGATTTCGGCTCGTTCGAGTCCGACTATCGCATGAATCATCGCTTCCTGCACGTCGCGCGGCAGGCTGGTCGAGATGCCGTTGCAGTAGTATTCGCGAGTATTGCGTCCTTCGGGTTCGAGGAAGATCTGGTGCGAAGGCTGATCGGCAAACCGTACGACTTTGTCTTCAATCGACGGACAGTACCGGGGTCCGCGCGATTGGATTTGACCGCTGTACATCGGGGCGCGATGCAGATTCTGGCGGATCAATTCGTGGACGGTGTCATTCGTCTTGGTCAAATGACAGGGAACTTGGGGCTGCGTAATCTTGTTGGTCAGGAACGAAAACGGCTGCGGTTCAGCATCACCGGGCTGCAATTCGACGGCGTTGAAATCAATTGTCCGACCATTCAGCCGGCAAGGCGTTCCCGTCTTAAACCGGGCGAGTTCAACTCCCAAATCGGTCAGGCACTGCGACAGACTGTTGGTCGTCCCTTCACCAGCGCGTCCCCCGGCAGTTTTGGCCTCGCCGGTATGCATGATCGCCTGGAGAAACGTCCCCGTAGTGAGCACCGCCGCCCGGGCTCGATAGAGAGCTGGGCCCCGGACCCAGACACCGGTGACCTGGCCGTCGGTCACTTCGATTCGGTCGACGATTTCCTGGCGCAGGGTGAGGTTTTCCTGATCCTCAATCCGCCGCTTCATCTCGAACTGATAGGCCTTTTTATCGGCCTGAGCCCGCGGCCCGTGCATCGCCGGCCCCTTGGTGCGATTCAACATGCGAAATTGAATGCCCGTCGCATCGATCACCCGGCCCATTTCGCCGCCGAGAGCATCAATTTCCCGCACGATCTGACCTTTGGCGATCCCTCCAATGGCCGGATTGCAGCTCATGGCCGCCACCATATCGCAGCTCATGGTCAGCAGTGCAGTCTTCGCCCCCAATCGAGCCGCCGCCAACGCCGCTTCGCACCCCGCATGTCCAGCACCGATGACCACAACATCAAAATCATACGCAAATGGGTTCATGCAGCGATTTTAGGGCCTGCCCAAACGGAGTGCAAATGGCACATTGTCGTCTGACTGTCCAGAGTCAGGCAAAGGAAGAAACCACATCGACGACTTGCCGATGATTCCAAGGTGCAATGTGCCCTTACCCTGCGGGGAACTCATCGCACTGGCCGGCGACCAATATCCATTCGCATATCCATTCGCAGTTTCGTTCGCGGATGCTATAATTCTCACTCTGCGAGTGCGCCTCTCCCGGTAGAAGGTCAACGTGGCCGTCTACGGGGTTTTTGTATTCATTGGCAGGACCAATCCGGGCGAAATCTGGTCGGTTCTCCCACAGTGCCATTTTTTGGGGTAGTACGAACTAAGACATGACTCAACAGTACATTTTGCAGATTGAAGGTCTCACCCGCATGCACGATGAGCGTGTGGTGTTGAGCGACATCTGGTTGTCCTTTTTCCCGGGTGCCAAGATCGGCGTCCTGGGAGGTAACGGCGCGGGGAAAAGCACGCTGCTGCGCATCATGGCCGGCGTCGACAAGGACTACATGGGGACCGTCCGCCCGGCCAAAGGCATCACGGTTGGCTATTTTCAGCAAGAGCCGCAGTTGGATGGCGAGCAAACTGTGGATCAGTGCATCCAGGCCGCAGT
>CAMAVF010000027.1 GCA_945861445.1 Planctomicrobium piriforme
GGCAGGTGGGTAAACCCCATCTCCGCCCCTTCGTCATGCAGCTTTTGAGTAATAGCCCAGGCGATCGAATGATCATTTGCGATCCCGAACACCAACCCCTTTTTTCCCGTGAGCAATCCCATAATCCCCTCGTCTCCACGATCTACGACGCCACCAGCGGCCATCACCGGCAGCGTGAGCACCAGACACACAGACCACAATCGCCAGTTCACATAGATGTGGCGATAGTGCTGCAGAAAAACGGTCGGCTGTGCTGAAGATAGCGATTCGACGCGACTGCATCAACCCGCGTGCGTACGGACATCAACGTCGGTCAGGCTGTGCATGACGTTCTCCGTTTAGAAAACAAGGACGACGGCCGAGGGCGGCCATCCTGTTGCGACCTATCGGCGACGACTCCAATCGTGCGGTTTTACTAGCCGGGCTGACTTCACGTGGAACGTGAAGGCTACTTTGTGCTGGCTTCTGTCGCCCGTTTGATCCAAAAGGCAAGCTCTTCGTCTGCGGGTCTTTGAGCCTGCTGCCAGGCTTTGGCGGCCGTCAGGGATTTCTCCGCGGGCTGGGCTTGCTTGAGTTTTGCTTCGGCAATCGCTCGCAGACAGAGGGTGAGTCCCTCTTCCTGGCCTCGGAGTTTGAGCGAAGTTTCGAAGGCGGTCAGTGCTGCGGCGAATTCGCCCTGCAAGATGTTGGCGGCTCCCTGAGTCAGCCAGTGCTGGGGGCTGTCAGGGATCGAGACTGTGGTTCCGGTTGATAACTCGAGGGCTCGCTTCCCGTCTCGCAGTTCTTCGACCGGGCATGTGGCCAGCAGCCAGGCGAGAGAGTCATGGTATTGCGTCGAGGTTTTCGATGCGATGACCAATGTTTGACGGAACTTTAATGCCGTCTTGAAGGCATCGGTAGCGGGCTGAGTTTGCCCGGCCGCAAACTGAACGTGCCCGAATTGCGTCCAAGCCGTTGCCAGGCGGTCGGTGAAACGCGTGATCGTCGGTTCTTTGTCGGCAGCCCGCTTCACCGAAGCAATGCCCAGCTCGTAAGCCTGCACGCCGCCCGGTAGATCACCGCGGCGAACCAGAATGCGGCCGCGGTTCGTGTGGACCAGTCCCAGTCCTTCCTGATACGTGGCCGAATCGGGTTCCAGATCGAGCAGCTCGCGGTAGTCATCGAGAGCCAGGTTGACCAGGGGCAACGCCGCGTCCTGCTGGCCCAGTTCACTGAAGACCTGGGCCAGGCTGGTCCGTGTATTTGCCAGTCCCTCAACATAACGCGGCAGCCGATAGCTGGCAGCCATCTCTTCAAAGGTTTCCAAGGACTTTTGCAGGTGCGGAACCGACTCGGTATTGCTCCCCAGTCGTCTCAGCGATTGGCCCAGATTGGTCCGAGCGATCGCCAGATCCTCGCGATACAGCGGCACATCCGGCCGTGCGCGGACCACCTGTTGCAGGTCCGAGACACACGACTCATCATTGCGGACCACGACCGCCCAGCGTCCCAGGCCACGCAGTGCTTCCGCCAAATTGATGCGTACCGTGGCGCGTTGGGCAAAGTACTCTGGCTCGGCCGGGAATTCGTCCACCAGTGCATCGTACTCTAGAATGGCCTGATTGAAGATCTCAACCGCCTCTGCCGCGCGGCCCGTATCCATCAAATAGCGGGCATAGGACGTCTCGGATTTCGCGGCCGCAATCAGCACGCGGACATTTTCGGGGTAATGTTTACGCAAGTCCTGAAACAGTGTTAACGCTTGCTTGAGATGGCGATTGGCCTGTTGCCGCTGCCCAGCCTGTTGTTCCACTTTTCCCAGTCCAACTAGAGCGGTGCCGAGTGCATCCTGATAGTCGATCTGGTCTGCATGAGTTTTGACCAACTCTTCCAGAGAAGTGATGGCGGTCTGGAAATACACCATCGAGAGATTGGCCTTCCCCGCGACTGATTCCAGCAACGCACGCCGAGTGTTGGTCGTCGCCACTTCCAGCTCGAATTCCGATTTCTTCCCGGAGATGGTGAATTGGCGTTGGAAGATTTCATCCGCCTGCGTCAGAGCAGTCCGCGCCTTCTCGACAGAATTGAGATGGGTATAGACGTCTGCCAGGCGGACCAGACTCCGGGCAGCTTCGGCCTGCAGTTCTGGATCCTTGCTGTTTTCCTGTGCCAGCCGGGTATAGTCCTGCGCGGCACGTTCGAGCAAGCGACGGCGGGCGTCGTGCATGCCGGGAAACGCGTCGAGTGCGTCGCTCATTCCCGTCAGCATCGTATCGATGGCTTCACGTGTTTGTTTCGAGCGGCGCAGTGCTTCTTGTTTGGCGAGGGTCTCTTTTTTGCGAGCGGCGATTTCCAGATTGTTCGCGGTTTCCAGTCTCGACAGGGCCAGGGCTTCGGCCCGGCGGCTTTGATCGATCAGGATGGCGGCGATCACCGAGACCACGGCAATCACAATGACCGCGACCGCCGCGGCCTGGGCTCGGGCCTGATGCCGCCGGACCCAGCGGCTGAGTCGCTCCCAGCGGTTTTCCGGATAGGCGAGCACCGGTTCATCCGCCAGCCAGTTCTCGATATCGCCAGCCAGGGCCTTCGCCGTTTCGTAGCGCAACGCGGGCGTGCGGTCCATCGCTTTCAGACAGATCGCGTTGAGGGCCTTCGGCGTGCCGGGATTGATTTCCATCGGCGGTGGGAATGTGCCGCTTTTCACCTGCTGCATGATTTCCAGCAGCTTGCGCGACGTGAAGGCGGCGCTGCCGGTCAGCAGGCAATACAGCGTCGCGCCCAGGCTGTAGATGTCGCTGGCCGGACCCAGTTCATTCAGCTTCCCTTCGGCTTGCTCGGGACTCATGAACTGCGGCGTCCCGATGGCCACCCCCATCATTGTTTGCGAGCCTTCCGCCATCGACAACTGCGGCAGTCGTTCCAAGGCACTGCGAAACACAGACCCGCGGACTTTGACCGATTTGGCAATCCCCCAATCCACAACCAGCGTCTCGCCATAGTCCCCCAGCATCACATTTCCCGGCTTCAGATCGCGATGGATGATACCGCGGCTGTGGGCATAGTCGATGGCATTGCAGACATCGATAAAGCGTCGCAGCAGCTTCCGGAATTCGACCTGCTTGACACTGGGATCGACGAGGCTTTCCGCAGGTTCGTAATAGTGATCGATCGCCTGCTGCAGGCTGCTGCCGCGAATGAATCGCATCGCATAGTAGGGCCGTCCGTCGGGGTGCGTTCCCAAACCATACACCGGCACGATTCCCGGGTGCTCCAGGCTGCCGGTGATTTCGGCCTCCAGCAGGAACCGCGAACGTGCTTCGATGTCGTCCGCGAAGCGGTGCTGGATTTCCTTGAAGGCGACCTCGCGGCGCAGTTCCAGATCCTCGGCCACCGAGACCTTCCCCAGCCCCCCCTTCGCATGCTCGCGCAACACGCGGAACCGCATCGCCGCCGAGCCGGACGCCAATTGCTGGATCAACGTGTCCGTTTCCGACGACGTGCCCGTGCCGGCCATGTCCGAGCGCAGAGTCGAGTAGTCCGGGTCGGGGATCAACGTGGGTTCTTCACCCGCTGACTTTGGCGAATCGGTGGCGGCTTGGGGCGGATGCTCGGCGGCTTCCGTGGCTGGCAACTCCGGCGGCAGGGAAATGGGCTGTGCGGCCGCCGAATCCGCCGCCGTGACCGCATTGCTGGTTCCGCTGACCGAGGCTGACTCGGGCCCGCTGCCTGTCGCTGCCCCCGTGACCGACTCGGGCTCCGCAGCGGGTGCGAGCGAAAGGGCCTCCTCGGGAGCCGAACTGGAAAACCCTCCCGTCGAGTAGGGATCGTCTGGCGGTGGCGGGTTTTCGAAGGTCCGCGAAACGATCGTGCCATAATGATCGTCGTTTAGCGTGTCGATCACGCGGTCGACAGCGGGCTCACTGGAGGTCAGATGCTGCAGGAGGGCAGCGATCTCAGGATCATTCAATCGCGTCAGGCTGTCCCGCAATTCCTGGGAGATCGAGCACGACTTCAGGTACGACGGAACGTCGCCCGCAGGGTGCTCGAACTGGTTGTCAACCGTCTGCTGTAGTGCTGTAACCTCCGCCGGTGTCAGCAGCCGCTGCTCGACGGCGAGTCCAATCCAATCGTGAGGTGAAACCGCCAGTGCCTGCACGAAGGTCGCCGCGAATCGGTCATCCGCGATCAGGCCCTGTTGGACGGCCAGCAGACCCATCAACAACTGGCGATCGATTTGTTGCTGAGCCATCTGGACGACTTTCCGATCCGCGATCTCAGAAATGGAGTGGTTTACGGCAAGTCGTTCATCTTAGCACTCTTACGCCCTGCGGTCTGCTGCGATCTTCTGCCGAGAGCGTTTTCCCGCTGACGATGAAAAATCGCCACGATCTCTTTACGTAAATCGCGAAGCAAGCCACACTGAGGCTAAAAGTGTTTGCGATCCAGGTGTCTACACCACTGGGACTCAAGTCGATGGCAGAATTACAGAATAGCTTTCAATTGAAATGGCGCGGCGACACCTTGATTGTTTCGCCGACCGGTCACGTCGAAGAGCTCAGTTGGGACTTGATTGAGCAGGCGGCGACGATCGTGATGCAGCCCGTCAAGACGGTCGCCCTGCCGAATGTGCTGTTCGATCTGAGCAAGCTGAAGTTTGTCGGCTCGGTGTTCTTGTCACTGATGTTGCGGTGCTACAAGCTGTTGAAAAGCCGCGGGGGTGAGTTCGTCCTGTGCGGCGCCAACGACATGGCCCGCGAGCTGCTACGCGTCACATCCCTCGACACGTTGTGGCCCATTTACTACACGCGCGAAGAGGCACTCATGAGTCTGGAAGGCGATTGAGCGACGAGACGGCCACGTCACAACTCGCCCTGCGACCTTGCGTGCCGGTCTATTCGTGGCATCCCCTCTCCACATTCGATCCCAATACAACTTGGGAAATTCGAGCAACTTTGCTAGCATGCGGGTTGCGATCCGCCGCTGACTTTCGCGGATTCGCGTTTTTTGATCGCATGTTGAGCACTCATCATGCACCTCCCCGCTGGAACTGCGGGATTCTGTGGAATCCCGCCGCTGGCGCCAGGGTGCTTTCGAAAACATTGCACTGACGAACAAAAAGGACGGCGAGATGGCACTGGAACCCTACGACCCGTGTCCGTGTGGAAGTAGCAAGAAATTCAAGTTTTGCTGCCAACCGATCATCGAAGAGCTGGGGGCTGTGGAACGCCTGATTGCCGAAAAGCAGCCCAAGCAAGCCCTGTTGGCGGCCGAAAAGCTGGAGCCAGAACACGCCCTGAATCCCTTGTTGCTGCGCAATAAGATCATGGCCTTCTTGATGTTAGAGCGACAACAAGAAGTCCTGACCCTCATCCGTCAGTTGCAGCAGGCCCATCCGCAGGATCCCTATGGATACTATTTCGATATCCGCTGGCACCTGTTTATGTCCGACTGGGAATCAACGCGCCCCCTGGTGGAAGAGCATCTGACTTTCATTGGCGAAAAGAATCCAGCTCTGGCCTACCAGGTGGCAATTGAAGTCGTCGACGAATTGTTAAATAACGGTTGTTTCATGGCTGTCTGGCGCTATTTGTTCGATGCCCTGTTGTGGGCTCGGAGCGAAGACGACGCCCGCCACGTGATGTCAGCCTTTCACGAATTGAACAAGTCGAACGATATTCCCCTCCCCTTCCGCAACCTCTATCAGTTGCGCGCCCTGCCCGAGAATCAGCCCAACCAGGCGGAATTTGCCGAGGTGATGCAGGTGGCCAACGGTCGACATTGGAACCAGGCCGCTCAACTGTTCGAAGCGCTGTCAGAGAAAGATCCGCACCAGCCGGTGCTGTCCTTCAATGCCGGACTGTGCTACGCCTGGTCGGGCGATCTTGCCGCCGCTGCCGAACTGCTCGGTCGCGCCGGCGACGACCTGCCGGATTTCGAATCGGCCGTCGAGCTGGAGACGCTGGCCCAATTGCATGACCAGCAGTTGCCCGAAGTACAAATCCCGCTGCAAACCTATCGTTATCGAGTCCAGTCGGTCAGCCGGCTGTTGTCGCAACTGGATCAGGAACAGCGCCTGCATCGCCAGCCGTTGCCCCCAGAGCGTCCGGATGTGGACCGACCTCCAGCAGCCGTGTATCTGCTGCTCGATCGACCACGTAATTCAGGAACTGCCGACGATTTGAACAGCCTTCCCGTCAGTATCGGGACGGTGCTGATCCTGGACGAAGTCCGTGATCCGGCCGCTCCGGGTGAACTCTATGTCCGCAGCCTGATTCCCGCTTTCACCGACGCCGACCACGAGTTGGTGGTCCGGGTTGCGGGCGAGCAAATCGACGTGACCGCTGCCGATGGCTGGGGTCTGTTGCCGTCAGACGACGGGATTCCGCGTGACGTTGCGGGGCTGAATTTCAATATTGTCCCCCCCCCGGGCCTGCGCCGGTCGGAAATCCTGAAGTTGGTCAATGCCCATGCCAGGCATGTGGTCTTCGATAAATGGACGCAGTTGCCACTGGAATCGCTGGACGGGATGACGCCGGCGGAAGCGGCACGCGATCCAGAACTGCACATGCCGGTCTGTGCGGCGATCAATGTCCTCGCCTCGGTCACGGAAACTGCAAACTACTCGCTCAATGTGGATGAACTGCGCCAGCACCTGGGTCTACCGGCCGTGGAGCCGATGGTCTGCCAGACGAGCGAGGAATTGAAGCTGAGCAGCATTCAGGATTGTCTGCGTTTGGCATTCAATGAGGTCCCTGCCGAGGTCGTGCGCGACGCATTTCCGATGCTGGCCAGCACGCGGGCCATTCATCCGCTCCGCAAGTTGCTGGATGCCATCTACGACCGCGAGATCTCGATCCCCGAGTTTGATGTCCCCGCGGTTTGCCGCATGGCCTGCAGCCTGGCAATTCGAGTTCTCGATCTGGACGCTGCGCAAATGTGGTGCGAACGTGGTCGGGCGGCCAACCTGCGCGTGGGTGCCGATCTGGTGGCCCGGGCCGATTGGGATCTCAATGAACTCGAAGTCGCCGCTCTCTCCAATAACGAAGAAAAGGTGATCGAGCTGCTGCGGAAGTGTGCTCGCGAATACTTCCTGAAGATCCCGCAAACCAAGCAGCAGATTCTGCAGTTGTTGAAGCTCGAACGTCTGGACAGTCCGCGCGTGCAGGCCATCATGAGCGGTACCGATCTACAGACGGTCGGTGCAGGGATCAGCGACGGCGGACTGTGGACCCCCGAATCCGCCGCAGCATCGGCATCGGGCGGCAAGTTGTGGGTTCCCGGGCAGGATTAGGGGCTCTCATGCTGCCGATTGATCTGCCATCCAATGCGGCCGCACGAGAACGAATTCGTGCGGCCTACTCGCCCGAACTCTTCGCCGAGGCGGCAGGAAACTGGGCAGAAATCCTCGGCCAGCACATGACTCAGGTGCAGGCGGGTCAGACTCCCGTGTTGAACTGGAACGATCCGCTGCCCAATGTCCGGTTGGCGCGCGAGGTCCTCAATCAGGCTCCCACGACAGCGACCGACGATGAGCGAGTGGCTCGGTTCCGAGAACTCATCCTTGTGATGTTGTCTCGCGGGCACAATCTGCATCATCCCCATTATGTGGGACATCAGGTTCCGCCTTCTGTTCCGTTGGCGGGATTGTTCGATGCGTTGGGTTCCGTCACGAATCAAGTCATGGCGATCTATGAAATGGGCCCGTGGGGCGTCGCCGTCGAACAGGCATTGGTGAGCCGGCTGGCTGAAGCGATTGGCTGGGATCCCGCTCGATCCGCGGGATTGGTGACTCACGGTGGTGCGGCGGCGAATCTCACCGCCCTGTTGGCGGCCCGCAATGTCGCGCTGGGGGACGCCTGGGAAGGGGGAGTCGCCCGCAGTGGTCCGGCTCCCGTGCTGGTCGTCCAGGCGGAAGCGCATTACTGTATGGGGCGCGCGGCCGGCATCCTGGGATTGGGGACACGGCAGGTTGTGAAGGCAGAGGTCGATGCAGATCATCGCCTGGACCCGGTGCGACTGGAGGCCACCCTGAATCGGCTGCGAGGCGAAGGACATCCGGTCATTGCCGTCGTGGCGTGTGCGTGTGCCACCCCGGTCGGCGCCTTCGATCCGCTGAACGCCATCGCCGACATCTGCGAGAAACACCGCGTGTGGCTGCACGTCGACGCGGCACACGGCGGCTCGGCGCTGTTGAGCCCGCGGTATCGGCATTTGTGTGCCGGGATCGAACGAGCGGATAGCGTCGTCTGGGACGCTCACAAGATGTTGTTCGTCCCGGCGCTGTGTGCCTTCGTGATGTATCGCAACCGCGATCACAGTTTCCGCGCGTTCAGCCAGGACGCACCCTATTTGTTCGATGCGTCTGCCCCCGATCTGCGGGAGTTTGATGGAGGTCTGCGCACGCTGGAATGCACCAAGCGGACCGCCGCCTATGGCTTGTGGGGCCTGTGGTCGCTGTTTGGCCCGCAGTTATTCGCCGATTTGGTGGACGTCACGTTTGACATGGGCAGCCAGTTCCACGCACGACTGTCGGCCGCCCCGGACTTCGAACCGTTGCACGCTCCGCAGTGCAACATCGTGGTCTTCCGCCACACACCGGAGGCCTTGAAAAATGCGACACCGGAAGAGCTGGGGATGTTCCAGTTGCGCCTGCGACGCGAGGTCATCGAATCGGGCGAGTTCTATCTTGTCCACGGCGTGGTGAACGGCATTCCCGCCCTGCGCGTGACACTGATGAACCCGCTCACGACGACTGAGGATCTGGATCAATTGCTGGAAACGCTGCGTATTCGAGGCCGAGCTTTGCTAGAGACTCACCGTTGAAAGATTGGCACATACTGATTGGGCATCTGCAACACGATGCAGGCCATCGCCGTGCCGTATTCATCGCAGATCGAATCGAGCCACCGGCCATCGGGACTTTGACGGAGCAGCAGTTCATCGCGAATGGCCGGATACCACCCGTTCCAGTGCTCGCCCCCGGCATGCCACATCGCTTGAGCGGCGTAATAGTGCCCATAGAAATAGTTGCTTTCCTGCCGGAAGACTTCACCCGACGGCTTGTACGTTTCCAAATACTTCAGGCCCCGTTCTATCGAGCGACCTTCATAAACGCCGGCACTATAAAGCGAGACCAGCGCCGCTGCCGAACGCGGAAACGCACTCGACGAACCGCTGGCCAGTTGATATCGGAATCCGCCGTCGGCATTCTGGCATTTCTGGACGTACTGAATGCAGGCATCGACCGTATCCTTGGGAACAAACAGGCCGCTGTTACGAGCCGCTCGCAACGCCATGATCTGACACACGGTGGCGGAAATATCGGCCTCGCCACGGACCGGTTGATAGCGCCAGCCTCCTTCGCGGTTCTGCGTATTGATAATCAGCTTGATGGCCAGTGCCAGTTTCTCGCGGAGGTCGGGCGTCGGTGACATCCCGTAGACTTCGGCCAGGAACAGCGTGGCAAATCCCTGGTCGTACATCGGACCATGCAAATTGGTGTCGCGGGCCGTGATGAAACCGTTGGTCCCCACATGGTCCAGGATATACTGAAGGGCGCGCGAGACTGCTTTTCCGTACTTGCCCCGGTCAGGAGTATTTCCCGCCGACACAAAAGCGATTCCCGACAACGCGGTGACGGCAATGTTATGGCTGAAGACGGTCCCCGACCCAAACGAGCCATCGTCGTTCTGCTGACCTGCCAGAAACGCCAACCCACGCTCGATGCTTTGCTGACAGGCGGGGGTGATGAAATCGACCCCGCTGGTCTCAATGGAGGGCGGAATCTTGGGAGCTGCAGGGATCGCCGCGGGTTGCCATAACGCAATGACGCCGGCCAGCAGCAGGAGTCCGATTGATCCACAGGCTGCTACGAGTTGCCGTCGCATGGGGTTCTCTTGTGCGTCTTAAGGCGCCACAGCATTCGGGTAGGCACTTTGCGGTGGCGGCATCATTTGTGGTCCACCGAGGCCCGGTGGCTGTGGGTTGGACATGACCGGAATGGCTGCTTCCAGGGACCGCCGCGGTTCGCTGCGCTGGATCAACGACTCCCGGGGCCGGCCGCCGACGCTGGGGCCCATTGTACCATCTGGCATCGGATCGTGCCGCGTGTACGATTCCCGCTCGGCAGCAGGGTTTCGCGGATACCTGGACGGACCTTCAATCCAAGGCGCCTGGCAGCCCGCCACCAGCAGCAATCCTACAGAGAGACCGATTCGCGATGTCATGATCGTCCTTGAACCTTCGCGCAGCCCCCCGGCTACGATCGACCATTTCACCATGAAGCGACCGACCTGCCAATTTTACGCGACTCTGCGAATTGCTGCTAGGCCGTGTTTAATTGAAGTTCCATCGAGAAAGACGGGGTGTTGTCTTGAAAGCAAAGGTTGTCGATGTGTATTGTGGACAATCTATTCTGATGGCGGCTCTTCCACCTCAACCCCAGTATTCTACGAGGATGTCAGCATGTCCGTATTGAGTTGCGCAGTCTCAAGTACGTCCAGTCCAACTGGCAGCCAGAACATTGTCACTCCCGGGCGCCTTTCGCGGCGAGGGTGTCTGCTGTTACTCGCCCTTGGTTTGCTGACCCAGGGGTGTGGCGGATCGGCCAGTTTAGGCACGGTCAAGATCAAGGGGGTTGTCAAGCACAATGGAAAAGCTCTGTCCAGCGGCACCGTGACTTTCAACCCCACGGACGTTAAAAACGGTCGCGCGGCCCAGGGAGCGATCCAACCAGACGGTACGTTTGTGCTGTCGACCTCGAAAGATGGAGATGGGGCTCTACCGGGGACGTATAACGTCACGGTCACGTCGACAACGACCGGCACGGAGGGCCTGGCCAAGGACAAGGGGACCGGAATCGGTGGCAAGTCGGCGATTCCCGAGCGTTATGGCTCCGCGGCAACCTCGCAGTTGTCCGAGACCATCGCGGCCAAAGACGCCGGCAAATCCATCACGTTGGATCTGAAAGACTAAATGAGCGCTCTGCGGCAAGAGTTCCGGCGTGGTGGCTCGCCTTGGTCAGGAGGGGTAACTTATGGCATTCAGCGAATCCCTTGCTGGTCGCCTCCGTGATGCTCTGGCACGCAAGAAGAACGTCGAAGAGAAGAAGATGTTCGGCGGTGTCGGATTCCTTCTCCATGGCAACATGCTTGTCGGCGTATGGAAGAACTCGCTGATCGTCCGTGTTGGTCCGGAGGGTTACGAGGATGCGCTGCTCGAACCGCATGTCAACGAGTTCGACATCACTGGCAGAGCGATGAAGGGCTGGATTATGGTTGAGCCGGAGGGCATCGAGGAGGACGGCCAGTTAAAAGAATGGATTGAGCGGGCAACGAGGTTCGTGAAAGCGCTGCCGCAGAAGTGAACCAGGAGTCGGTCATGCTCGTGGTGCTCCAAACGGCGATCCCGATCCACCGTACTGGAAGACATCCGGGTACCCGGTTCCCGTGAATTGAGAATTGTGGAGGCCGTCATCCTTCAAATGTGGGTAGTGCCATATTTGGGGATAATGACGTTCATGAGTGGGGCCTGCGGGCCGAATACGACGGTCAGACGTGCGAACGAACTGGAACACCCAGACAGGGCTGACGTTCATCTGCCGAGATTCAACTTCCTGTTGCGCCCACTGAGGGTTCCCAGGCCACAATCCTCAGGGGTCTCGAACATGAAACTGCTCATCGTCGGTGGGGTGGCTGGAGGAGCTTCCGCTGCCGCACGTTCTCGTCGCTTGTCGGAAGATGCCGAGATCGTTCTCTTCGAGCGTGGTCCGGATGTGTCCTTCGCCAACTGTGGCCTGCCCTATTTCATTGGCGGGGAGATCGCCGAACGGAAGAAGCTGCTCGTCACCACACCAGAACTGTTGCGGTCCCGCTTCAAACTCGACGTGCGAACCGGGTCGTCGGTCGAATCCATCGACCGTGAGGCTAAGAAGGTTCGTGTGCGTGACCTTGATTCGGGGCGGGAGTACGATGAAACCTACGACAAAGTGATCCTGGCGACCGGGGCGGCTCCCTTTCGTCCATCAATACCCGGCGTGGATTTGCCCGGCGTGTTCACGTTGCGGAATCTTCAAGACACCGACCACATTAAAGAGCGGGTGGATCGGGGCGTGAAGCAGGTTGTACTCTTGGGTGGCGGCTTCATCAGTCTGGAATTAGCAGAGAACTTCGTCCGATTGGGCATTTCGACCACCGTGGTCGAGAAGAATGACCAGATTCTCACCCCATTCGATAAAGAGATGACCCAGCCCATCGTTGAGGAGTTGGCGAGCAGAGGCGTCAAGCTGCTGCTCGGCCAGTCCGCCGAAGCGCTGGAACAGACCGCCGAGGGCCTGGTGGTCTGCCTGGACTCCGGTAAACGACTTCCGGCTCAATTGGTCATCTTCGGCATCGGTGTGCGTCCTGAAAACAAATTGGCGGTCGATGCGGGTCTGGAAGTTGGGCCTCGTGGCGGCATTCGAGTCAATGACCACCTGCGAACGAGTGACCCGAACATCTATGCTGTTGGGGACGCCATTGAGGTCAAAGATGCTGTTGCGGGCGATCCAACACAGGTGCCGCTGGCGGGGCCTGCCAACCGACAAGGCAGGATCGCAGCGGACAATATCTTTGGCCGCTCAGTCAAATACCGGGGAACACAAGGTACAGCAATCGTCGGCGTGTTCGACCGCACTGCAGCAATGACCGGAGCTTCTGAAAAAGTTCTACGTCGAGCCAATCGGCCCTTCCGCAAAGTCTACGTTCATCCGACGCATCATGCCGGCTACTACCCTGGAGCGGAGGCAATGACTCTCAAGCTCTTGTTCGACCCGACGACGGGCCAAGTGCTGGGTGCGCAAGGCGTGGGCGGGTCTGGTGTGGACAAGCGGATCGACGTGCTGGCTGTGGCGATTCAGGCAGGGATGACCGTGTTCGACCTGGAAGAAATGGAACTCGCTTACGCACCGCAGTACGGATCGGCGAAGGACCCAATCAACATGGCGGGCTTCGTGGCGGGAGGGTTGTTGCGAGGAGATCATCCCCAGGTCGATGTCGAGGCGGCCTTGGCCGCTCCTACTGCCGAGCGACCGTTTCTATTGGACGTTCGCACTCCGCACGATTTCACGTCCGGCCACATCCCCGGAGCCGTGAACATTCCAGTGGATGACCTGCGCTCCCGGCTGGGCGAACTGCCCCGTGACCGGAAGATTGCCGCCTATTGTCAGGTGGGTCAGCGAGGCTACTTGGCGACCAGAATTCTGCTGCAAGCCGGTCTTTCTGCGGTAAACATCGGCGGGGGCTACAAGACCTTCAAACTCTTTCAGCCGCCTGACCCGTGATTGGTACGACACCGTATGACAAGTACCACGCGTTCGTATTCAATCGACACTTGCGCCGTCGCTGGAGGCAATCGCTCTGAGCATCGACGCTGCCGAGTCCCGACCGAATCGTTTCTGTGTGCGGCGCACCACGGGGTAGCCCAGCCGAGTCAAAATGTGGTTCGGCCTGGAAAACGCCAGGATGTCGTACCACACGCTGTCGTCAGCTCGAACCCACTCAATCAAGAATCGTTCCTCACCGCTCTCGACATGGCCCGGCAATGTTCCATAGGCGAAGCCGAATTTACTGATCGGCCCTGATTCGTCCACGACGTACACGATCCGGCACGAGTTCAACCACCACAAGCCGATGGCACGCCCCATCACGGCCACGACCTCACCGGATTGAATCGGTGTTTGGGACGACCATGCTTCCACCCAGCCCAATCGAAACTGCTCCCACCGCTGCAAAGCGGCTCTGGCCGCATGGAATACAGGTTCGCCATGGCCCAGCTTGACTCGGGTTCGATCCACAACAAAACCAGCGGGCGGCGTTGTTGCGGTTGCTCCCACCGCCGCATAGCTGAAAGGCAGCTTCGCCTGCGCCGCCAGAATATGGCGGATTGATTCGGGAGACGGTTTTCGCAACGACAACATCCCAACCTCAATCTCTTCTACAACGAAGCATGTGCTGCGATTCGATAAGCGGTAAAATGGCCCCGTAGAATAGTATCCGCAAAACAATCTGCTTCCCAACAGGGAACTCGGCTGAAGACGATGCTGCCACCAGAGTCAAAAAGTCCTGAACTGCCGAATTCACCCGTGGTGCTGTTGACGGGTGCCTCCGGGTACGTTGGCGGGCGGTTGATTCCGCTGCTCGAACAGCAGTCGGTGACTTTGCGTTGTCTGGCCCGAAACCCCGACAATCTTCGACCTTCCGTCAAGGATTCTACGCAGGTCGTCCAAGGAGATGTTCTCGACGCCGATTCGCTGGACAAGGCGTTGCAAGACGTCCACACCGCCTACTACCTTGTCCATCTGATGTCCGGGTCGAAGGATTTCGAGAAGGAGGATCGGCAGGCAGCAGAGAATTTCGCAGCCGCCGCCAGGAAAGCCGGGGTGCAACGGATCATTTACCTGGGTGGCTTGGGCGACGACAGCGACCCGCAACTCTCGCCGCACTTGCGGAGCCGCCACGAGGTCGGGGAAATCTTGCGAGCATCCGGTGTTGAAACCATCGAGTTCCGTGCCGGGATGGTCATTGGGGCGGGCAGTCTGTCGTACCAGTTGATGAAGTCCCTCACGGATCAACTGCCTGTGATGATTTGTCCTCGTTGGCTCACCACGCCGACGCAGCCAATTGCCGTGGATGACGTATTGGCGTATTTGCTCGCAGCCAATGACTTACCGCAGGAAGCGAGTCGAGTCTTCGAGATTGGCAGCCCGGATGTCACGACCTATGGCGACCTGATTCGAGAATACGCCCGGCAGAAGGGGCTGCGGCGTTGGCTGATCTTCGTTCCCGTCCTGACGCCGTACCTCTCTGGGCTGTGGCTGGCGCTGGTGACACCGGCGAGCTTCGAAGTCGGTCGGCATTTGATCGAAGGGCTGAAAAATCCCACCGTGGTCCGTGACAAAAAGGCTCTGGATGTCTTTCCGATCCGCCCAATGGGAGTGCAGGAAGCCATTCAACAGGCCATCGCCAACACGAACCAGTGAAATGCCCGGTCAGAGGCCAAGTCGAATCATGGCCTCCCCCAATTCATCGCCGTGATGCTCAGTTGCAGCACGGTCGCCATCGAAACCCATACGAAATATGGCACTTGCGCCACGGCGACCCAGCGGTAGTGCCGCCAGACGGCGACTATCATCCACAGGATCGTGGCCCAGACGATCAGAATATCCACCGCTGCCAGCGGCAGGTTCCGCATTCCGAACTGGATCGGCGTGAAGATCAGATTTGCCACGAGGTTCATCGCGAACGGCACCGCCACGAGCCACGGAACTTTTCGCCGGATCGCCTGAATGAAGACGAACCCAAAGCTGACCAGGATGATCGGGTAGAGGATCTGCCAGATCATCCCAATTGTCGCCGGAGCGGGCGTCCAAGCGGGTTTCTCCAGCGAGTTGTACCAGTCGAGCCAGGGCATGAATCAATCTTCCGTTGCGGCTAATCCGCTTTTGAATTCTTCCAGACATAGACGCTGAGGGCGTTGAGTTCCCGAATAAATATCTCGTCGCTGCAGACGGCTAAATGCGCCCAGGTCTCCTCGTCGCTGACCTTTCGCTGACCGAGAAGTTCAAACTCCTTGGGGTTCGCTTTGAGCAACAAGAGTTCCCCCTTCTGATCCAAGGCCAGGATGAGGTCTTTCTGCGCCACCAAGCTGGAATACTTGCCATAAGGCGTTGAGGTCCAGGTGCGTTCACCCGTCGTCAGATTGATGCAGGTGAACCGCTGGTTTTGCAGATGCAGGTACGCATGACCGTCGATCACGACCGGCGTGGACATATACCCCTGAGCTTTGTTGTTCCAGGCCTCTTTGACTTGGAATTTGCCTTCCGACTTCGAAATGTTGAACAACCACGACTTGTTCTGATAAGAACTCGTGAATATGCCATCGCCAAAAACCACAGGCGTCAAAATGTTCATGCCACGAAAGCTCGGCACTTTTTGTTCCCACAATACGTCACCAGATTGCGGATCGACGCCGACTAGCTTCTCACGGGTCTGAACGATCAATTGCCATTGCCCCGCCAGCGATGCCAAGACGGGCGATGAAAAGGCACTTCCCATCATTCCGCCATTATCCTTGAGGACACGCCAGATGACTTTCCCGGTCCTCTTATCCAGTTTGACCAGCGAGGCACCGGCCTGAACATAAAGTGAATCACCGTCCAGCAACGGAGAGCTAACGCAGCCGAATGCTGGCAGCGGACTTTTGAACTCCTCCACGAAATCGACACGCCACTGCTCTTTCCCGGTCTGGGCATTGAGCGACACCAGCACATCACGCATCCCCCCGACGAACAGGTTCTCGCCGTCGAACGCAGGAGTTGAACGAATCCAGCTTCCATTCGAGGCGGCGAAGAACGGAACCGACAACGCCCCAGGCCATTGAATACGCCATAGTTCCTTCCCCGTTTTGCGGTCCAGGGCGCACACGATCTCCGTTTTCTTCTCGGCAGTCCCGGTCACGAACACCATCGTCTCGGAAACAATTGGGCCGGAGTAGCTGGAATCCAATTCCACTCGCCAAAGCTGAGTCAAATTTTTCTGAGAGAGTGAAGTCGGCCAGTTCGATCCGGGAACCAGCCCGTCACGAGTTGGGCCTCGCCACTGATTCCAATTGGGGGTCGATCCATCTTGCCCAAGGACGATGCCTGATTCTATCAGCGCGACCGTGGCGACGAGCAGCAGTTTGGCGAGAGGATGGAGTTTTATCATTTTCGTCATCGTTCTCTTGCTGTTTGGCGGAAGAAACCGCAAGTTCCAGGGAAACCCGGCGTCACAGGGCTGCCGTTTGCTTTGCCTTCAAAAGTCCAAGCAAGTTCCGCTCGATGGTTGCTGAGATGTCACCGAGGGGCAGATGGCTGAGGTTGGCTTTAGAAAATGGGTTTTGGAGTTCGATCCCAATCTGGTCCAGCGACATGAGGGGGTAGGCAACCATCATGGTGATGAACGGAACAAGCCAATCACCGTTGAGGCGGTGCAAGAGGGCGAAGGGCAGCGTCAGCAGGAACAGAGCAATAAACCGCCGTATCTTGATGGCATAGACCAGCGGCAGGGGCGTCTTGAGGATGCGTTCACACGCCCCGATGTGGTCGATGAGAGCGGCCCTTTCTCGATCCATCTGCATGAATGCAAATCGGTCCATGTGGAAGGTATCGCAGGCTTCACGAAGAAGGTCGGCAAGTTGCAGGGCCACGAAACTCGGCATGTGGGCTGATGCCGCAATTTGGGCTGAACCATCCTGTCCCACCAATTCAGCGACTTCCAGCGATGGTTGTTCGCCTCGTAAATTGCATCGTGCCACATGAGGGAAGACTGCCGCCCATTTGACAAATCGCTCCCTACAACCTGGATCGGCCGGGCCGTAAGACAACGCACTGATGACCAAGTTCCTGGACTGATTGACGATGCCTCCCCACAGTTTTCTGGCTTCCCACCACCGATCATATCCGGCATTGGTCCTCAAGATGAGCAGCAAGCCCAACGCAGCACCGGCAATCTCGAAGGGAGCGATTTCCAATCCGATCTTCACATGATACAGGCGTTCTTCCAGCCACTCCAAAACACAGATCGCCGTGGCGATGAGGCCAAACGCAAGAACGTATGGGATTACAAGGGGCGTAACCGACCCCTGCCATGCGAATGCCTCACGCCAGAAATTACGCCGGTCTTGAAAAAACATGCCGCTCCGCTCCTACGCCGGGGTTGCCGTGTGGGTTAGATCGTGACGCCAGTTCGACGCCGCACGGCGGCTTCGCCGGGCTGGTACTGAGCCACTGGGACAAACTGACCATTGGTGGAGTCGTAGGCGAAGACCTCGCCGGTTTCGATCTTGTAGACCCAGCCATGTAAGTGGAGATCGCCCTTCACTAACCGCGAGGCGACAGCCGGGAGAGTTCGCAGGTTCTCCAATTGCACCAATACGTTTTCTTCGACGGTCGCCGTCACCAGTCGGTCGCCGTCAAGATGCCCATAGTTATCTCGCACAATGCGGCGAGTCGTTTCGGCGTGCGATAGCCATGACGAGACGGCAGGTAGGGTTGCGACCTTTTCAGGTTGCAGCAGACCCTGCATCGCCCCGCAGTGGGAATGACCGCAGATGATGATATCCTTGACGCCGAGAGCCGCCACGGCGAATTCAATGGTCGCTGCTTCCCCACCGTTGGCCGCACCGTGCGGAGGCACGATGTTTCCAGCGTTGCGAAGGATGAACAGGTCGCCCGGTTGAGAGCGGGTCAGCATGTTCGGGTCGATGCGGGAGTCGGAGCAGGTGATGAACAGCGTTTCGGGGTTTTGCCCCTTCGACAACTGCTCAAACAGCCCTTGCAGCGGGCGGAAGCTCTCTTCTTGAAACTTGTGGATGCCTTGAATCAGCTTCTGCATGGTCGCGCGTTGCCTTTCTAAAATGTGAGTTCTATTTCCTCGAAATCAAGCCCTCACGGGAGAGATTCATTTTTTCGACCAACCTTTGCGGGTCTTATCAATGGCCTTCCGAAGCTCCACTGCCGCAGTGGTGTCTGTTTCAAGAAAGCGGGTTGCTTCCATCAACCAGGAGGCGATTTCAGGCTGCAGTAGGTGGTAGAACACTCGACGTCCCTCTCGACGTTCGGATACGAGCCGGTGGGATCGCAATACCATCAAGTGTTGCGAGACCCCAGAGTGGCTGATCCCCACGGCTTCTTGCAGTGAGTTCACATCACGCTCCGCATCTCGCAACTCCTCAATAATGCGGATGCGGTGCGGATGCGAAAGAACACCCAGGAAGTCTGCAAGCTCCTTTGTTACCAGTACACGGTGCGGCATGGGGGCGACCCTTTACGTTCAATAATTCGAACATTTGAATCTTACGAAAACGTAATGTTTCGTCAAGGCCCGCGTCGAGTGAAATTCTGACGACCGCGAGTCGTCAAAGTGTCCTGCTCGTGACAGCGGCGGCAAGACAGTGTGAACGTGCGGGGACAATCAGACCGTGCCGTAACCACCGTGCCGGCAGGAAGTTGGAATTGACGCTCCCGCTGGCCACTGGCCCCGGTGGGTGCTGGTCAAGTTGATTGGCGAAAAGCAGAAGTCGCTCGATGGCTCGACAAGCCTTCTCGACTGTTGGTGTCTGATGCAATAGGATTTCTGATATCTCTTGGATCAGGCACCCCTTCCATATCAGACACTGCTTATCCTGAACGTCGCCGCCTGCATTGCCGAAGAAGTAGGAGATCAGGAAAGGGATAGCATCAGCGTGAATGAGACCGCAAAGACCACCGATGCCGCTTCGAACACGGCGCTTCCACGCAACGTCAAGGTGCTGGGACTGACCAGCCTGCTCAATGACACCGCCAGCGAAATGATCTTTCCGCTGCTGCCCAACTTCCTTCTGACGATCCTGGGTGGAAACCGCTTCTACCTGGGTGTGATCGAGGGAGCAGCGGATTCGGTCGCCAGTCTTCTCAAACTTTGGTCCGGGAGCCGCTCGGATCAGGCCGGTCGGCGGAAGGGCTTCATCCTGTTTGGGTACTCGTTGGCAGCCATTGCTCGCCCGCTCATCGGGGTCATCGTTGCCCCGTGGCAGTTGTTTCTGGTCAGGTTCGGGGATCGGATCGGCAAAGGCATTCGTACCTCGCCACGAGACGCCCTGATTGCCGATTCGACCGATGCCTCGATGAGAGGCCGGGCCTTCGGGTTCCACAGAGCCATGGACCATCTTGGCGCTGCCATTGGCCCACTCCTGGCAGCCGGTTTCCTCTGGCTGTGGCCGGAGAGCCTGCGCATGTTATTCGTGCTGACGATTGTGCCGGGAGTTTTGGTAGTCGGTCTGGTGGTCTTCGGCCTGCGTGAGACGCCCACCATCGAACCGCCCCAGGAACGATTACATCTGACGCTTCAGCCATTCGATCAAAACTTTCGGCGATATCTCCTGGCCCTGGTGGTCTTCACGCTCGGCAACTCCAGCGATGCCTTCTTACTGGTGCGAGCCGGTGAACTCGGCGTACCCGTGGTGATGTTGCCGTTGCTGTGGTGCGCCTTCCACATCGTCAAGAGTTCGAGCAATCTGTTCCTGGGACGTGCCGTGGACAAATTCGGCCCGCGGCCCTTCATCTTTCTGGGTTGGTTCGTGTACGCCGGGGTTTATCTTGCCTTCGGCTTGGCAACGGCGGCGTGGGAAGCCTGGGCCTTGTTCCTGTGCTACGCCCTATTTTATGGACTGACCGAGCCAGCGGAGAAAACGCTGGTGGCAAATCTCGTTGGCAACGAACGCAAGGGGCTGGCGTATGGCTGGTACAATTTTGCCATCGGCATCGCCACGCTCCCGTCGAGTCTAATTTTTGGAGCGTTGTATCAGTTCGCCGGGCCTGTTGTGGCGTTCGCCTGGGGAGCAGTTCTGGCCGTGATTGCCGGAATCTTGATGTGGGGTGTGAAAGATCCCAGGACGTCTTCGTGAACGACGACGAATCAGGGCTGCTCCACGACTTCGGCAAGTGGCTGGAGAGTCTGGCTCCGTTTGACCCCGATTCGAACCATTATCACCAGAATCGGACGGGGGAGGACAATGCCGACGCTCAAATGAAGCGTCAGGTGATGGGGCGCGAAGTCGTGATCGCCATCACCAAAGGCAAGCTTGACTTCGGACCCTGGGAACAGATTTTCTACGGTGAATTCGACGGCGGCTGGCTCAAGCGGGTGCTGGTCAAGTTGATCGGCGAAAAGCAAAAGTGGATCGATGGTTCGACAAGTCTTCTCGACTGTTGGAGTCTGATGCAATAGGATTTCTGATATCTCTTTGATCAGGCACCCATTCCATGTCAGACACTGCTCATCTTGAACGCCGTCGACTGCATTGGGGATGGTATCTGGGAGCAGTGATCGGCCTGATCGTGGTCGCGACGGGCTTACGGTTGGGATTTGTCGAACTTCGATATCGCCAACTCGTCGCCCAGTTAGAACAGCGAGGGTTTGACGTAGGAACTAGTTCATGGCTCGACGCCACATTCCCCGATGACGACAGATTTTCCCAATGGGTGCGGAAGAACATTCACGGCATCTCGCTGAAGGGAGTTAGCGTCAGCGACAATCCCAGGTCTCGAATCACCTGCAATGACGATGACCTGAAGGCCATCTGTGAATTGTTCACGCTCGCCTGGCGCGGCGATCACACGCGTTTTTACAACAGTTTGTCCCTTCTTTATACTTCCGTCAGCGATCGCGGATTGAGCCATCTGAAATCACTCTCGCAGCTTGGAACTCTGGCGATTGAGAGCAAACTGGTAAGCGATGTCGGTCTAGATTCGCTGAACGGTCTCCCCAATCTCCGTTATCTTGATATTGAAAGTCCGCAGATCACTGACATCGGTCTGAGACATCTCCAAGGACTTGGCAAGCTCGAGCACTTACGTCTCAACAGGCGGCTCATTACAGACGCGGGCATGGTACATCTGCGGGGGCTTGTCAATCTCCAGGTACTCCAACTGAATAAGACCAATGTGACAGGCTTGGGGATTTCTGAACTGAAAGATTTAACGAAGTTGACAAGACTGGGTCTGAATCAGACTTGCATCGGCGACGATGGATTCAGCACGCTCGCAAAGTTTGTGAAACTCGAGATTTTAGTGCTGCAGCACACTCGCATTACTGATGCCAGCCTGGTCCATCTTGGAAAACTTACCGAACTCAACGCTCTTGACCTTTCCCATACGCCGATCACCGGAGCTGGAATGGCCAATCTGTCTGGATTGACGAATTTAGAAGCGCTGTTTCTTTCAGGTTCGCAAATGACAGATGCTGGACTAGAGCACATCGTCAAGATGAAAAAACTCAGCGTCCTGAGACTGAGTAAGACTCATGTCACAGATGTGGGGATTCTGCAATTGGCGCCTTGCAAGGAACTCACCGATTTGGATGTCTCCCACACGGCTGTTACTGCCGAAGGAATTGCGCAATTGAAAAGGTCGGTCCCTGATTTGAAGGTCCGTTTGCGTTAGGGCGATGTCTATTTCCCGAGGCAGTACAGAAACTTGTCCGACCGGATCAGTAGCCGGGATCCATCCACGGCGGGGCTGCCGTTGAAGATGCTGCGGTCTTCCAGATCGTTCATCGCCAGTTGCTCGAATTCCGGTTTGGCCGCGAGGACGAACGTGCGGCCGTCGCGCGTCAAATAGTAGAGCTTGCCGTCGGCCAGCAGTGCGGAAGAATAGACCTCGCCGGCCCGTTCCAGTCGCTTTTCATAGACCACTTCTCCGGTCTCGGCCTTGGCACAATAGGCCACGCCGCGTCCCTCGTGCATCCAGTACAGGTGCCCGTCGAGATAGACCGGGGACGAGACGTTGGAACCCTTTTGGCTGGTCCAGAGGCGATGCGTCTCGGTCACATCTCCGCTGCCACCCGTGCGCACCGCCAGGGCGGCGATCCCCGAACGGCCGCCGAGGCAATACACGATGCCGTCGGCTGCCACCACGCTGGGAACCATGTACCAGCCGATATCAGTACTGCATGACCACAACGGCTTGCCCGTGGCAGGCTCAAACCCCAGCACTTTGCCCTGTGTCGTGACAACCACCTCGGGGCGCTTCGAAGTGGCGGTCACGACGACCGGCGTATTCCAGGCCTCGCGAATTCGCGGGGCGCGCCACTTCTCAGTGCCCGTCTTGCGATCCAGAGCCACCAGGGATTCGCTTTCGACGCTGGCGTTAATCAACACCAGGTCCTTGTAGAGTACCGGTGACGCGGACGTTCCCCAACCATGCGTCTTGGAACCGACGTCCGTCTGCCACAGTTGACTGCCCTCATGATCAAACGCCAGCACTCCCGATTTTCCATAGAACACATACACGCGATCGGCATCGGCGGCCGGCGAGTTCGCGGCAAAACCGTGATCGCGAATTTGATTTTCTTCCGGCAACTTCGCGGGGACTGCTCGATCCCAGATGATCCCGCCGTCGCTGCGCCGGATGGCGATCAAGTGCCGCTTGAGATCTTCCTGGCTGCCGCCCGGCTGATCGGGAATAAAGAAGCCGCTGTAGTACGTCAGATAGATGCGGTCACCAAACACCACGGGACTGGACGCACCCGGCCCGGGCAACGGCGTCTTCCAGACAACATGTTCCGTCCCGCTCCACGTCAGCGGCAAGCCCTTTGCATCGCTGGTCCCCATGCCGGTGGGACCACGAAAACCGGGCCAGTCTGCAGCTCCAGAGCTCTTGGCAGCACCCTTGGCAGGAGTCTTCGTCGAGCTCTTCGGGGCACTCTTGGGCTTGGTTTTGGGTTTCGTCTTGGCAGCAGGGGCCTGGAACGCAGTGAGCTGCAGTTCGGTCCTGTCGCCTGGCTGTCCCGCTCCGCGATTCCGGACATCACCGGCAGTGGCAGTCGCCAACACGACCGCCAATCCGAGTACCGTGTACCACACTGATGGAAGAGCGGCCGCTGCGCGAATTTTGGCCCACATCATCATGACACTCCTCGCTTAGGGCGTGTTTGAAAAGCGAAATCTTGGGAGGGCGAGGCTCCCGCCGAGCCTATTACGACCGCAGGTCGGCGACCGCCTCGAAAGCCTCCGGCGGTCGCCGAGCTAAAGCTCGTATTAGGCTCGGCGGGAGCCTCGCCCTCCCTTTTAAAACACGCTCATAGGGTTGATAACTTGAACAGCATGAGATACCTGCCTGCTCACACGATACGCAACTCATAGTCTCACCGCAACCACGCATTCGTTGTCTGCCAGTCCCGAACGGTCGTGTGTCAACGACCGTCATCTGTCGCAGAGACTCGATAACCTGCATCCAGCCGATTAACATTGAATAGAGACTGACAGACAATCTCGGCGTCCTTAAAGGCTCTTCAGATGCAGGCGGAAACGATTGCGATTGGTACGGAACTCACCACCGGTGCGAAGCTCGATACCAACAGCCAATGGTTGAGTCTCGAGCTGGCGGCGGTTGGAATTCCGGTCTGGTATCACACGACCGTGGCCGACACGCTGGAAGCCAACTTGCTGGTCTTCCGCCAGGCCGTCGACCGCGCCGACATCGTGTTGATCACGGGGGGACTGGGCCCGACACTCGACGACCTGACGCGCGAAGCACTCACGGCATTGCTGGGTGTGGAACTCGTACTGGATCAGACGTCGCTGCAGATCATCAAAGAGATGTTTTCGCGCCGCAATCGGCCCATGCCGGAACGCAATACGATTCAGGCCATGTTCCCCGCCGGGACCGAGCCGATCGCCAACCCGCGGGGCACGGCTCCCGGCATCTGGGTCGAGATTCCGCGGCCCGGCAAGACACCCTGCCGTCTCGCCGCCATGCCGGGTGTGCCCAGTGAGATGAAGCCGATGTTTCGCGATTCCGTCCTGCCGCGGCTGAGCGACCTGCGTGGCAGCGGCAAGGTCATTCGATCCTCGCGCGTGAATTGCTTTGGGCTGGGGGAATCGCACGCGGATGAATTGCTGGGCGAACTGACCGCGCGGGGACGCGACCCCGAAGTGGGCATCACTGTGCATGAAGGGACCATCACCCTGCGGATTGAAGCGCATGGCGATACTGCGGAAGAGTGCGAGTTCAAGATTCGCCAGGCGCGAGCCGCTGCCCGCGAGCGACTGGGGAATTATGTCTTCGGCGACAACGATGAAGAGCTGCAGGATGTTGTTCTAAGACATCTCAGCCAGCAGGAGGCCACGTTGATGACGGCGGAGTCATCGACGGGCGGGCTGCTGGCCACGTGGTTGTCGAATGTCGAAGGACCTGGGGCCTGCTATCACGGCGGCTGGATCGGCACTGAATTGCGACTGGCTGCACAGTTGGGATTACATTTTGTGCCCAATCTGGGACCCGCCTCACGCGTGGCGAATCTGGCACAGCACATTCGCCAACAGGCGGAAGTCGATTATGCCCTGGTGGTCGGCGACGTCGTGATGACGGTGACCGACCCCAGCGTGCCGCCGATTCCCAAAGTGTACGTCGCACTCGCCGGAGCGGGAGTCTCGGTGACCGGAGAAATCCAGGGACTCAGCGATCCCACGATCTTGAAAAGCCGATCGGCAAAAACGGCACTCGATCTATTGCGGCAGCATCTGGTGACACAGGCCTCGCAGCCGGATGAATTCAGAGTTTTTTAGCCACAGATTGACACGGATGAAACACGGATTAAGAAGGATTGGATTTGTTGATCGGTCATTAATCCGTGTTCAATCCGTGTCAATCCGTGGCTAAAACTCTTCTTCGAAATTCGTCTTTTCCAGTCCGTGTCGAATCACGGACTACGGCGATTCTGTTCCGCTAAAGCTTCGTAGTACTTGCGGACCATCTCGTCGTATTTCGGCAGGTATTTCTCGCTGTAGATGTTCAACAACTCCTGCCGCACAGTCGCTGGCAGATGGCCCCAGACATCTTTGGCCACGCGTTGACGAGCGGCTTCTTCTTGGACGGAACGCGTCGGTTGCCGGTTGTTGTCCGAGTCCCGGGCCTGCTTCCCCTTGCTCGGCTTTTCCTCTGCCGGCTTTTCTTCCTTGTCCTGCGGTTTGCGTTTTTGCTCGGGCGACTGCTTGTCTTCAGATCCCTTGCGTTGCTTCTGGCTATTCTGTGGTTTGGGCTGCGGGCTGCCGCGTGGTGGTTGATCGGGAGGCGTGTCGCCCATTGGAGGCGGTGGTGGCTGATTCTGATTGGGGTTCGGTGGAGGGGGCTTCTGATTCTTAAGTTTCTCGATGAGCGTGTCGAGATCCTTCACGATCTGCGTTTGCAAGTCGCGCGTTTCCTGATCGGTTTCGGTTTTTTGGAGTCGTTCCTGAACACTTCGCATCCGCTCCACGATGGCATCGAGAGGATTTCCACCCACTTGGCCATCCTGAAACCCCAGACCTTCCAACAACTGGTCGAACGGTTTCCCTTTGGGCTTGGCTGCCGGAGGCTCGGGTTTGTCCGCAGCGGGTTTCGGTTTGGTGGCCGCAGCGTCGGGCTGATCAGCTTCTTGCGCGCGCAACGATGGGGTTCCAAGGCCGATACCCCAGGCTACGAGCGACAATGCCGCGATGCCCAATAAATCAGATTTGATCGACATAGATTTCCTCGAAGTCTCCACCGAACTACTCGGCCTTCTTCTCTTCTTCCTTGGTTTCTGGTTCCCCGTCGCCAGCTTCCTTTTTCGCGTCCGGCTGATCGGCCGCAGGTTCCGGTTCGGGCTTCTCAAACATCTTCAGGAACTTTGCCCCCAGGTCTGCCAGTTCGCCTTGTTCTTCACCCAAGCCTTTTAGCTCTTCCAATTCGGCCGCGGTCAGCGGATTGCCGGAGTCTCGTTTTTTACCCAGGGTCAGCAACCGCGTATTCAGCTCCACCTGCAAGGAACGCAACATCTTGAGCTGCGCCACCATGGCCACCGTGTCGACCGGCTGAGGCGGCTGGGCTCCAGCACCGTTTCCACCGGGCGGCGGTTCTTGAGCTTCAGGTGGCTTGGCGTCCTTGTCGGGTTGCTGCGCGGCGATCAATTCCTCAAATCGCTGCAGTGCCGCTTGTTCGAACTGCTGCGTCTCCGGACCGGTCTGTTTTTCGTCCAAGCGCAGCGCTGCCTGCTCCATCTGCCGAGAGGCCCGCTTGACGGCCAGGGCAAACACTTCGGCAGCACTCAGTTTTTCGGCCAGACCGTTGGTTTCTTCACGCAAACCGCGCTGCGTTTCCGCCAGGTCCCGCAGCGTCTTCAATTGAGCCCGATTCCAATTGCCTCGTGCCGACTGAACTTCATTGAGACGTTTGGTTTCCGCCAGCACCCCCTGTTGCCGCTCGGCGAGAGTTTTGATTTCGTTCGCCACCTTTTCCAACTGTTCAAACGCCAGACGCTCTTCAGCCTGTTCCCGTTCTTTGGCCAATTCGCGCTGCGCCTGCTCGATGTCGTCCAAGGCCTCTTGCTCCTGCTGTTTTGCCTGGTCAGTGTCCCCATCCTTCTCGAGAGATTCTCCCGCCTGCTGCATCCGTTCGGCGGCGCGGCGTGCGGCTTCGGACGGCGACTTCACTTGCAGTCGCTGAAGCTTCCTGGCCAGTTGCTCGGCCTTCTTTTCCAGCTCCTGCTGCTCCTTCTTCAGTTTTTCGAGTTGCTCTTCCTTGAGCTGCGGATCGGTTTCTGCCTGGGCTTCCGCGGTCTTCTTGAGCAACTCTTCCTGCTGCAGTGCCAGATCAGTGAGGTCCTGTTCGGCCTGCTTCATCTGCTTGACGAGTGTCTCCAGATCGGACACGGGTCGATTCTTTAAGAGATCTTCCAGAGCCTGCAGTTCGTCGGCCACCTGTTGCTGGATTTGTCCGGCCTGACCGATCTTATTTTCACCCACCTGCCGCGCGGCGTCGCGCATTTTGCCAGTGGTGTTGTTCTGCTGGAGTTGTTCCAGGAGGTCCTGCATTCGTCCGGCGGCCGCCGGGTCATCTTCCTGCAGCTTCTTGACGATCTCCGCGATCCGGCGCTGCAGTTGATCCAACTGATTTGCCTCATGTTTCTGGCGGTCCGCCTGCCGGGCGAGATCTGCTTGTTCCTGCGGTTTCAGGTCCTGCAGCGACTTGGTCACCGTCTGCTTACCGAGTTCCGTGGTCTCTTGCTTGATCTTGTCCTGGGCCTGCTTGATGTCTTGCAGGTCCAGAGCCGTCTGGCGTTCGTCCTGCCACTGCGACAACTCCTGCAACAAATCACCCAGGGTCTCCGTCACCGCCTGCTGATGCCGTTGAGCCTGGTGCAGGGCCTGCTCAGTCGGCGAGGCCCCGGCACGCGGTTGCTCGGGAATCCGCTCGGGCGTCTTGTCGCGTGGTTTCGGCTCGTCACCGGCTGGCTTGCCAGGCGCTGGATCGCCTGGTGCCGGATCACCCTTGGGAGGCGATTCGGCATCGACCTTGGGACTGGTCTCGTTCGGGTTCTTGGTGCCAGCTTTCGCTGTCGGTTCTGGCGACGTTTTCTGGGGAGTTTCCTGTTTGGATTTCGTGGCCGGGGAACCGCCGTCGGTCGGCTTGGTTTTGTTTGGCTTGCCGGGTGATGTGGCGTCGTGCGGCTCGCTGCCGCCGGCCTGCTTGCGAGCTTGTGTGAGGTTCTGTTCGATTTCTGCCAGATGCTCATCGGCCAGCCGTTGCAGTTCGGACCGGATCTGCTCCAGCCGTTGTTCGGTCTCCGGTGATTCCAGTTGATTCTGGCGGAACTCTTTAAGGATCTCGGCGGCGCGGGTCAGCATTCCGTCTTGCGAGTTCTGCATCGCCGAGGCGATCTGTCGCTGCTGGCCTTCGATCCGCTGCAACATGTCGACATCTTGTGGACGCAGCTTTCCGGTCTTTTCCAGTTGTGTGCGCAGTTCGGCCGTCTGAGCCTGGATCTCGGTCTCCTGCTTCTTGGCTCGTTCCAGATCGCCGAGCAGGCCAATCTGCCGGTCGGCCAGCTCTTGCGTTTTTTCTTCCGGCGAGATCACGGTCAACGTGCGCGTCAGGCTGCGTCCCACATGGCGGGGTCCCAAGTCGTAGTCATCGGTCGCTTCACCGTGCAGTTGAATCTGCATCCCGGGAACGAGTTTCAAAGGTTCCAACTGCCAGAGATGTTCCTGATTGTGCAGCAACGGGCGCTTCTCAAGTGTCGCCAGCGGCACACCGAGGGGTTTTGCAGGCTCGGACTTGCCCGCCTCCAGAATTTGAAAACGCATCCGCACCTGGTGCAGACCCAGATCGTCCTTGGCCACAAATCGCAGGGGAACTTCGGCCGTCGGTGTGACTTGAATATCGGTCGCCGGCCGGTCGATGTAGATGTCGGGGGGCGTATCTTGAATCGCCCGGATCTCGTACCGCGGAGCATCACTGTTGCCAAAGTTCTGGCGGTCGCGCAGATCGAGCCAATACGAATACACCCCCGCTTCTTTAATCTGGAAGATGGTCGAGAGCTTCACGCCGTCAGTGGCAATCGTCATCGGTTGCTGATCCTTATCGCGGATCTTCAACAGAGCGGAACTCAACGGCTTGTTCGACTTGGCCGAAATCTGGACTTTCGTGCCGACCAGTCCTTCCACGTGTCCCACGCCAGACGGAAGTTTCAGCACCGGCTTACGCGTGTATTTAGGCGGAATCAAGTTGACCTGCAGGGACTCGGCCACAGGGGGCGGAACGACTTCCAGTGGGAACCAATCCATCGTCTGGTCGTCGCCGCCGACCGCACGGAACTGAAACGGAGCCTTGATCACCACGTTGGCAAACGCGGCTTCCCGAGACTGATCCTGATCGGCCAGCGTCGTCCGCTGCATGACCTCGCGCGTGATGACACCTTCGGGATCCTTCAATTCCAATTGGATGGTACTCGGCAACCGCCCCTGGTGATGCAGATTGATCACGGTCAGCTCGAGCGTATCGCCGCGTGCAATGCGTAGCGGATCGTGCGGATCGGCGGTCAGCGCTTCCAGGCCATTGGCCCCCAGTTTCACAAACTGCAATTGAGTCTGCCGGGGCCACGGATGAGTGCCAAACGGGAACATCAACCGCTTCAGTGCGGTGGCCGCTTCCACCTGGTTGAATCCGACCACCAGGGCCGTCGTGATGCACACCAGCAATGCCGTCCAGGCGATGCGCTGCACGGGCTGGGTCTGGACGACATCCTCGAAATCCATCAGCCGGGTCTGCTTGAGCGTCTTGTCGATGACTCGCCGCTGCAGCGCCGGAGCCCCCAGCTTGGGATCCTGATTCTCCTGCAAGAACTGAATGGTGCTCACCAGGCTGTCGCGGAATTTTGGGAAGCGCTGTTCGATCCGCAGGGCCAGATCGATGTCGGTCAACGGAACCTTCAAGGGAGTGATCAGTCGCTGATAGGCGATGTAACCCACGCCCCCCAGAATCCCGAGCCCCAGAATCAACCGTACTCCGGCATCATCGAGATGCAGAAACCAGTCGGTGCAACCCACCAGTAGCAACGCTCCCAACAATACGGCGACGAGCCAACTGAGACCATAGACCCACAGCAGTTGCCGCACTTTCGCGCGCAGTTCCGCCAGACGTTCTTGCAAGGGTGACATGACGCGATCGCCTGTTCCACTCAAGGATGCAAATTCAGGGCCCACCGGGCCACCCTAGATGATACCCGTACCGCTAGCTTCACGGAAAGACCCGTTGTGAAGGGTCGGGCCTGCGATTTTTCGAAATTGGCCGCTGTACGTCTTCATTGCAGTTCCATGTCGATTCGGCCAATTTCCAAAAATCGCAGGCCCGACCTAGTCTGATGAAAAGTCGATGATTTTGGTTCGAATTGCCCTTGTCTGAAATCGCGAAATTTGTTTCATTTCTCGCATTTGTTTGCTTTCAACGGATTGAAAGGAACTGGCGATGGAGAGCTTAGTTGTCG
>CAMAVF010000028.1 GCA_945861445.1 Planctomicrobium piriforme
CCGCTCCGTGAACTCCAAAATCCGTTGTCGCATGCGGTCTTCCATGACCTAGCCTCCACACCTTACCCCAATTCCAGAAATATCGACCATTTCCCCCGCCGATGAAGGGTACACTTTTTATGCCAATTGCAATATGGGGAATGCACCCATTGCAGGACACGGAAAATTTTTGGTGTTTGCAGGTTTGATCAGGCACATTAGAATCCCAAGCGATCCCGAAGTTTTTTTCGCCGCTTGAGTCTCGA
Source organism: Planctomicrobium piriforme (assembly GCA_945861445.1). Lineage (GTDB taxonomy): Bacteria > Planctomycetota > Planctomycetia > Planctomycetales > Planctomycetaceae > JAKFVC01. The sequence continues at coordinate 246 of CAMAVF010000028.1, forward strand.
CTGGAAGTTGAGGCTGTGTTTTCATGGACGAAATTCATGCCTGAAGCAGCTCGTACCACACAGTTGCCCCAACGCCTCCGCTGGCTGTCAGTCCTGATCATGGGCCTGACACTTGTCTGCGGCGTGCTGGCAGCTGTTGAATTTCGAGCGTTACGACACGTCATTCTGGTCGACGTGCCGATCTCTCAATCCGAGCTGACTCAGCAGCCCGACAGCATCTGTGGCCAGTTCCGCACGGGTTTGCCCAAATTTCGACTCCGCTGGGATGGCGAACCGCCACGCGCCTGGCTGGCCGACCGTCAAACGGGTGAAGCCCTCGCGCCTCCGCTGTTGCTGGAATCATCACTCAGTTTGAATTCCCGCGGCGTCCTGTGGTTTGGCGAAGGGGACTGCCGCTTCGCCGTCGACCGGGCCACCTACGAGACCATCGGCGATGACCTGATTCTGCGTGTGGAGAAATTCGGCTCTCGGTCCACGTTTTACAGTTGGTCACTGGCCGCTTTGATCTGTGGGTTACTGGCGTTCGTCTGCCGGCAAAATGCGCGGATTTATAGTTTGCTGCCGTCACGACGCGCCGCCGTCCATTGGGACGAAGCCCGCTCAATGGCGTTTGTGTTGATCAGCCTGGCTTCCGTCTTGGTTTTCTTCCCCGGGCACCCCGTGGCCCACATGAGCGGTGATCCCGCCAACATCCACAGCTTTGCCGCTGCCACGGCCGCACCTGATGAAATGGCGGGCGATGCGGTCTTATCCGACTCGCGCAATTTCAAGTGGTATACGCCGCTGTATGTGAAAGTCGTTCAAGCCTTCGGCTGGATGGGATTCCATTATTCGACGAGTCGGGCGTTTCTGGTGCTGATCAGCAGTCTGGCCGGACTGTTTGGCTATTATCACCTGTTTCGGATCATCTCGCGTTCGGCGATGTTTGCCTTCGTCGCGACGCTGGGGCTATGGTTCTTGAAGGCCCATTATCCCCCCAATGAAAACTGGGGACCGATGCTGGTGCTGCCGCGGACCGTCTACGGAGCATTCATGCCCTGGGTGGCCGTTCTGGCCCTGCGAGTCATGTCTCGTCCCCAGTGGTGGTGGCTGCCGGCTGCCGCGTCCGGGTTGTTGTTTTACGTCCACCCCGTCAGTTCCCCCGCCCTGACTGGCGCGATCTTGATGGGCTTCGTGTGCGGCGGACCGGGCAAGTGGTGGCAGCGCGTCGCCTGGGCGACATTGGGCGGGGGGGCCGCACTCGCCATTATGTTTCCCTATGTGATGGTCTATGCGGGCAAGTATTCCGGCACAGTCGGCGCAAATGCCGCCGTGACGGCACAAGCATTTGAAATCGCCCGTGAGCGTTTCGCACCGGGTTACCTGGAACCGTTGGTGTTCTATCGCGACCTGGCCCTGTATTTGGCATTCAATCCCCGATATTGGATGGGGATTGCCGGTCTGGTGATGCTCTGTCGTTACCGACACGGAACACTGACCACGCGCGTCAGTGTGGGCATGACCCTGGGCTACGTGATCGTGACATGTGTCATTCCGACGCTGGATGTCATCGTCTCCAGCCGAATGGGGCGGTTGCCGTTTCAAATTGACCTGATTCGTAACTTGCGCTATCTCGATGTCTGGTTGCTGGGCATCGTGGCGGCCGCGTTGCGGGAAGTGAATCGGCCAGACTGGGGTCGAACCTGGGCACTGCAGTTCCGCGTGGCCATGACCAAGTTCCTCGACGCGCGAGAAGTCTCGTGGCGCCTCGTTCCGGCGGCAGCTGTTGCCTTGATTCTGGTCTGTTATGCACCCTCGGCCACGCGCAGCAGTTACCGGCTGGTGGAATTCAGCTATGACAATCTGACGATTCTCGTGGGCAAGCCCCACGGCGAGCTGGCTCAAGAAATGGAAGCCTTTCGGGCGGTGAAGACCATGCGCCGCGCGGGAGAAGTGGTCGGTGGCAGTTTCCATCTGCGGCAGATCCATATTCCGGTCGCCTACAACAATAAAGATCTTGGGGTCCTGGCCTATTCCAGCCCGGCAAACCTGGTGGCCGCGAAGCACGTGTTGCGGCAATCGGCAGATCGTATGACCTGGCCGCTGGATCAATCGGCCGCGATCGATCAGGCCGCGATTCTGGATGCGGAAATCCTGCTCTTGCCTCGAAATGATGTGACACCAGGACTGGCGCGATCGGACCGCGTCCTGTTTCAGAATGCGTCGAACATCCTGGTGCGGTTAGATCCCAAGCAGGTGCTGGCCCGCCGGAAGTCGCTCGACCGGGCGGCCTTGATGATTTCGGGAGAAGCACCGACGTGGCATTAATGGCATCATATCGGCGAGACAATCGCCACTGACTTCAAGGAAGAAGTGCAAACATGAGTATTGCCCTACCATTTACTCGCGAAGAGTTACTGAGTTCCCGGTCACCGTTGCAACATGCCTGGGATCTGTTCGGAATTCCCTTCCGTTTCGTGGCCTTTCCCGACCACTGGAACAAACGGGTTGGCTGGTCGTCGCTCGAAGAGGAACGCTTGCGAGCGGTCATGCCCCAGATTCAAGGCCGGCTGCTGGATGTCGGGGCCGGAACGAATACGCTGGTGCGCACCTACCGCGGTGAAGGGGTGGGCATTGACGTCTTCGACTTCGGTGGCGGCACGCAGATTGTCCCGGACACCCGCGAACTTCCGTTCGAGGACGGATCATTCGACACGATCACTTATCTGGCCTGTTTGAACCACATTCCCTATCGCGAGGAGGCGCTGCGTGAAGGGCTGCGAGTTCTGAAGCCGGGCGGACGGATCGTCGCGACGATGATCAACCGCTGGCTGGGCGACATCGGACACAAGATCTGGTGGTACAGCGAAGAGAAGCATCGGGGCGGCATGTTACCCGGTGAAACGGGCGGTCTGGATGTTGGCGAAATGAAGAAACTGTTGACGGCATCGGGCTACACGAACGTGCAATTCAGCCGGTTCTGCTACGGCTTGAACGGCCTGTATGTGGCTGAGAAACCCTTGTAGACCACGGATTCGTTTTTGTTATTGCGGCTGATGGGAGGGCGAGGCTCCCGCTTTTGAAGTTGCGCTATTTTTTACTTGATTTCTCAGGAGATGTTGATTTTTACGGTCACAACGGGCACCTGAAGTTTATGCCTTGGCCCCGTACCCTTCAAAAATCCCTGGAAATTCGATAGTGATCTGTAAAAAAATAGCGCAACTTCAAAAGCTCCCGCCGAGCCGCTAAGTCTGGCGAGAGTCGAAAGACTACGCGGTTCGGCAGGAGCCTCACCCTCCCATCAGCCGTGTCCGAAAGCATTCAGTTTCATGGTTGATCAGGGGTCGGGCCTGCGATTTTTCGAAATTGGCCGGTTTGCGGTGGAGTTACAATTTCGACTGGTAACGGCCAATTTCGAAAATTCGCAGGCCCGACCCCGACCGCTTTCCCCCTCGTCCCCAAGAAGGTCATGTCGCATGGATATCCTCAGTCTTCATCAGCCGAGTCTGCGGGCAGACGACTTGACGATCATCATTCCGGCTTACAACGAGGAAGCTGGGATCGGGCGGACGTTGCAATCGCTTCACGCTGAACCGCGACTGACCGGTGCCAAGGTGATCGTCATCAGCGATGGCTCCGCAGACCGGACCGCAGAAATCGCCAGGCAGCACGGGGCGACCGTCATCGAAAACTGGTCGAACTTGGGCTATGGCGCGTCGCTCAAACGCGGCATCCAACGAGCCACAACGGAACTCATCGCCTGGTTCGATGCCGATGGGCAACATCAACCGAGTGACCTGGCCGATATGGTTGAACGCATCCATCGTGAAGAAGCTCACGCGGTGATCGGCGCCCGCACTCCAAGCAGTCACGTCGTCAAGAAACGCGTGCTCGGCAAACGGATCATCAAGTTCGCCGCCGAAGCTGCGGTCGGGCGTAAGATCCCAGACGTCAACTGCGGCTTGCGAGTCTTTCGCCGTGTCCTGTTGCTGCGTTATGTCGATCTGCTGCCCGATGGGTTTTCCGCTTCGACCACCAGCACATTGTTGTTCATGAAACGCAATCATCACCTCATCTTCCACCCGATTCAAACGGTCGAACGGATTGGCACCAGCACCGTGCGGCAGGTCCGCGACGGGCTGCGAGCCCTGCATACGATTCTGCGGATCACGATCATGTTTAACGCCCTGCGCACGTTCAACTGGTGCTCGGGTCTGTTGATCGCCGTCGGCTTGCTGTATGGCGTCACCGTCGGACTCATTAAAGGTGGCGGCTTCCCAGTCTTCGCGGCGATGACCACGATCCTGGGGGTGCAGGTATTCTGCCTGGGCCTGGTGTGCGATCAAATTACCGCCATGCGTCTGGCCTATCTGGGATCGACCAGCCGCGACGTTGATCTGGCCGAACAACAGGCAGCAGCCGGAAAGGCCGCGTGATGTGTGGGATTGCGGGGGTCCTGGATTATCAGCGGCGCGGATTGACAATCAATGCGAGTCACGTCGATCGCATGGTCGATGCCCTGGCTCACCGTGGCCCCAATGGACGCGGCGTGTGGCGGGATGACGGGATCGCTCTGGGACATCGGCGACTTTCCGTCCTGGACCCAACCGCGGCCGGTGCACAGCCGATGCGGTATGCCGCTCGAAATCTGGTCGTCACCTACAACGGTGAGATCTACAATTTCCGCGAACTGCGACAAGAACTCATGGCAGCGGGCCATCGCTTCATGACGAATTGCGATACCGAAGTGCTGCTCGCGGCCTATGCCGAATGGGGCACCGCGGCCGTCGAACGCTTTAACGGAATCTTTGCCTTTGCCCTCTGGGATGCGAATGTCCAGCGCCTGTGGTTGGTCCGTGATCGATTGGGCATCAAGCCGCTGTATTACTCGACCCAAGGCGATCTGCTGCGGTTTGGGAGTGAAGTCAAGGCGATCCTCGCCGATCCCACTTTTCAACGCCGGCCCAATCGTGCGGGTATCGATTCATTCCTCTCGTTCGGATTCATTCCGGCCCCGGAAACGGGTTTCGAAGACATCCGGCAGTTGCCTCCGGCATCGGAATTGATCATCGAAAACGGTCGACTTCGCCAGCGCCAATACTGGACGCTCACTATGGGCGAAGCGGACTATACCGCCGACGAAGCCCAGGAACTGTTCGCGGAAAAGTTCTCCAAGGCAGTTCGCCAGCAATTGGTCAGTGATGTCCCACTGGGTGGTTTTCTGTCGGGAGGGATCGACTCGGCCGCTGTCGTGGCGGAAATGCAGCGGGCGAGTTCGCAGAAAGTGCGCACGTTTTCGGCGGGATTCGAAGACGCCAGCTTTGACGAGCGTTCCGCCGCCGCCGAAACGGCTCAACTCATTGGCACCGATCACGCGGATTTGTTGGTCAAACTAGATGTCGAAGAGACCGTCGAACAGTTCCTGGCACTGAATGACGACCCATTCGCGGACTCATCGTCACTGGCGGTCTTTCACCTGTGTCAGGCCGCGGCCCAACATGTGACGGTGGCCTTGTCGGGCGACGGTGCCGACGAGCTACTCGGTGGATACTCGACGTACAGCGCGACCACGCTGGCGGCGAGTTACCGCCGCCTGCCGAACTGGTCGCGGGCCCTGGTGCGACAGATGGTGGCCGCCCTGCCGGCCTCGAATTCCCGCTACAACATCCAGCAATTCGCGACGCGATTTGTCGAAGGGGCCGAAGAACCTGAAGGCCGCGACTTTGGGTCCTGGCGGATCCATTTCAACGGCGGCCACAAATCCAATATGTGCCGGCCCCACTTTCTGACTTCCAAATCCGATCCCGTCGGAGTCTATGCCGACCACTATCATTCGTCACCCGGAGCCACGACGCGTCTCAAAAAAATGCTGCACGCGGACCTGACCTTTTATTTGCCCAGCGACATGCTCGTCAAAGTGGACCGGATGAGCATGGCCCACGGGTTGGAAGTGCGAGTGCCGTTTCTCGACCACGAACTGGTGGAGTTCTGTGCGACGCTTCCCAGTCCGCTCCTCGCTACACTGCCCTTTCCCAAGCAAAACAAGCTGATCCTGCGCCGGCACCTCAAGGAGCGATTAGGGACGAACCTGTCGCGTCGCAAGAAAACCGGCTTCAACGTGCCAATTGAGAAAGCGTTGCGCGGCCCGTTGTGGTCACGATTTTATGATGCCGTGTCGTCAACGCGGTTTCGGCAAGAGGGTCCGTTCGAAGTGAATAAGCTATTGTCGCACGCAGCCCGGCATGTGACCCACGAAATCGACGCCGGCCACGCCTTGTTCAGCGCATTAGTCCTCGCCGATTGGTGGGAACGCTGGTTGCATTAAGACTTACCCCGGACGCTCGCCCTTTGAAATCCGAGTCGCTCATGAGTTCCGACGCCCCACTCACCTCTTCAACAATCGCTGACCGTGCTCCCGTTGGGATTTGGCGACAGTTGTCAAACGTGCGCCCCACCCAGGCCACGTCCGAGTTCGGCATTGCCGTGCAATCGAGCGTGCTGCTGATCGCGGCGTTTGCGGTCGCCAGAATGGTCCTCTGCAGTTGGACCAAGCTTCCCGAAGAAGCCTACTTTTCTCCCAGCATTCTCGGCGCGATGTGCCTGAACTGGCGGAGTGCGCTCGCGGTTGTGGCGGTCAGTGTGTTCGTCTGGCAAGGCTGGTCGCGACTGCGTTGGTCTGATCTCGATACGGGGACCGCTCTTCGCTGTTTCATCGGTGTGATCGCTGGAACGCTGGCGTGGACCTTCAGTGTCTACGACTACAATCTGTACTATGACCAAGGCCACTACCTCGAGCGTTGCCTGCTCGTTACGTTGTGGGCGGGCAGCCTGTGGCGACCGGTGCTGATTGTGCCCTTCACCGCTCTGGTCTACGGCGTCGTGCATCAATTCGATCAACCCATTGCCTGTACATGGACCGATAAACGAGCACTGTTTGATGTCCTCTCGCTGTTCGTCGGGTTTCTCGGTGTGCGGTTGTGTAAGGCGTCGAACTGGCGAGCAATCCCAGCGAATGAATTCTTTTACCTTGCCATCGTCTTACAAGCAGCTAACTACTTCGTCCCCGGCTTTGGCAAGCTGATTCTCGGTTGGCCATTCGTCGAACGGCTCGACAACTTGTTCATCGCCAGCTACCTCAACGGCTGGTTTGGATTTCTCTCTACCGAGCAAGCACTAGGTTGGGCGAAGTTGATTGCGGACTGGAATCCGTTTCTCGTCTGGTCGTCAATTCTGCTTGAATTGATTGCTCTATTCTGTTTGTGGAATCGTCGCGGGTGCATGCTGATTCTGGTGGGATGCATCGGGCTCCACGGGATGATCTGTCTAACGACGGGTATCCTCTTCTGGAAGTGGATCATCTTCGACAGCGCGTTGATCGGCGTGCTGGCTGTCCGCAGTCGTGATCTGACCGAGACTCTCTTTGCCCCTCACCGGCGCTGGCTGTCGCTGGCGTTGATCGTGGCGGCGCCTCTCTATTTCGATTCGCATTGGCTGGCCTGGTACGACACGGAACTCAATGAGACTTATCATTTGGAAGCGGTATCGGCATCGGGCAAAACTTACCACATCCCGCGTACGCTGCTGACTCCCTATGAAGTCTATTTCGCGCAGAATAAATTCCATTTCCTGAGTGACGAGAAATTTGTTAACGGGCGTTACGGGACGACGGTTTCCTGGGATGTCACGCGTCGCCTGGATGGACGTCCGACGGCGGCTGTCGCCGAAGCGGTGCGTGAAGAATTCGGTAAGGTCGAGAATCACGAACGCAAAACTGCCGCCTTCGACCGTTTTGTGCAACGCTATTTCGAGAACCTCAATCGCCGGGGCCTGCGGCATTTCATTCCGGAAATCCTGCAGCCTCCGCAACACATTTATTCGGTGGTTCCAGAGCCGAGGTATGTGGGACAGGAACCGGTCGTCATGGTGCGAGTCATCCATGAACGCAGCCTGTATCAACGCGATCGGATCGAAACCTTAAAGCGGGAAGTGCTGCGCGAAATCCGAATCGAACCCGCGAATGCTCCAGTCATCGCGCTGACGAAATGAATTGAGGGCGATCTTTTCGCCACGAAATACAAGCTCGAAGCGCGAGCGAGTGCAGTCTTCTGAAAACTCGAGGGGGAATGCACTCGCTGGCGCTTCGAGCTTGTATTTTCACACGTTCGCGTGCCGACGGACTTGACCGCTTGTCTGTGGCTGAATGACAATCAACGCCGCGATCCGTAGTTCACAAGTGGCCGGCGAGGTATCGAGCGTGACGTGTATTCGAAAGGGGATGTTCGGGAGCATCTTGGCGGCTGCGCTGATTTGTTCTGTCTCGTCAGCGTGCTCGGCAGACGACTTTTTTCGAGTTCAAGTTGCGCCCATTCTCGAGCGGCATTGCGTCAGTTGCCACATTGGCGACGATGCGAAGGGTAATCTGTCGCTGGAAACGGCCGCCACGGTGAAGGCCGGCGGTGACAGTGGTCCGCCGATTGTGCCTGGCAATGTGGATGATAGTACGTTGCTGGAAATGGTCTCGGGCGATAAGCCCTTGATGCCCAAGAATGCTCCGCCGCTGAGCAAGGCTCAGGTGGAGATTCTGCGGCGCTGGATCAAGGAAGGTGCGGTCTGGCCCGACGGTGTCGAACTAGTGGATCGCAAGTTTGCAGGGCAAACGTGGTGGTCGCTCGAAAAGCTGACTCAGCCACCGGTCCCGAAGCTTGCCGAGAATGCACCTCAAGCCAAATGGGTGCGGAATGCCATTGATGCGTTCATCGCCCAGGAGCATCTGAAAAGAGGCGTCGAGCCTGCCCCTGAAGCGAGTCGCCGCACACTGATCCGGCGCTTGTCGTTCGATTTAACCGGCATGCCACCGACCCCCGCGGAGATTGAATCGTTCCTGAATGATCAAGACCCGCGGGCTTACGAACTGCTGGTAGACCGGTTGCTCGAATCGCCCCGCTATGGGGAACGCTGGGCCCGGCATTGGCTGGATGTCGTCCATTACGGCGACACGCATGGCTATGACAAAGATAAGCCTCGTCCATTTGCCTGGCCGTATCGCGATTACGTGATTCGGGCCTTGAACAGCGACAAGCCCTACGCGCGATTCGTACAAGAACAGGTCGCGGGTGATATGCTTTTTCCAGGGACACTGGATGGCATCGAGGCGCTTGGATTCATTGCGGCTGGACCGTGGGATTTTATTGGACACGCTGAGGTCCCTGAATCAAAGACCGACGGCAAGATCGCCCGGCACCTCGATCGCGACGACATGATCGGCAATACGATTGGCACGTTCAATAGCCTGACCGTGCAATGTGCGCAGTGCCACAATCACAAGTTCGATCCGATCCCACAGGAAGATTATTATCGCCTGCAGGCCGTCTTTGCCGCCCTTGACCGTGCCGACAAGACGTTCGATGCGGATCCTGCGGTCAGCCAACAGCGACTGGAATTGCAGGCTCGACAGCGAAAGCTGAATGAGCAAAAAAAGGAACTCGACACGAAGGTCGCGCAACTGGGCGGCACGGAATTGGCGGAACTTGATAAGCAGATCGTTGCCGCCGATCGGCCGGACAATTCCCCGCTGGCCGCTCAGTTCGGCTATCACAGCAGCATTGAACCGACACCCGACAAGACCAAATGGGTTCAGATTGACCTGGGCCAGTCGGCTGCCATTGATGCCGTGGAAGTCGTCGCCTGTCACGATAATTTCAATAACATCGGAGCGGGGTTTGGATTTCCGATCTCGTACAAGATTGAACTGTCGGACGATCCGGCGTTTCAAACGGGCGTACTGGCGATCACCGATCAAACGGAGCGCCAGGTCCCCAATCCTGGTGTCAAACCACAACACTTCCCTGTCGGTGGCAAGTCGGGACGCTATGTCCGGTTCACAGCGACCAAACTCGCACCGCGGCAGAATGACCACATCCTGGCCCTGGCTGAACTGAGCGTCTTCGACAAGGCCAAACGCAACCTGGCAGTGAATGGCAAAGTCACCAGCCTGGATTCAATCGAAGCCGCGCCACGCTGGCGAATGATCAACCTGATCGATGGTTATTACTACGGAATGGGTCAAGCGGCCCGCGGAACTCTGGCCGATCTCCGGCGGCGACGCGACGCATTGCTCGTAGCGAACGTGGACGCTGAAACGCGGCAGACACTCTTGGAAAATCAGCAGCAACTGGCCGAGGTCGCGATGGCTGTGGCGCGGCTGCCCGCTCCGCAGATCGTCTACGCGGGGACTGTCCATACGGGATCAGGATCATTCGCGGGAACCGGTGCAAATGGTGGAACACCGCGGCCGATTCACCTTTTGCATCGCGGTGACGTCAAACAACCGCGGCAGGAGGTCAGCCCGGGCGCACTGCGAGCCATCAAGTCGTTGTCCGCCGACTTCGACTTGCCACTGGGCCATCGCGAGGGCGACCGCCGAGCCATGCTGGCCAATTGGTTGACGTCCAAGGAAAATCCGCTGACGTGGCGGAGTATCGTCAATCGGGTCTGGCAGTATCACTTTGGACGCGGGATTGTGGAGACCCCCGCCGACTTTGGCCGCATGGGCAGCTTGCCGACGCATCCCGAATTGCTCGACTGGCTGGCCGTGGAATTCCGTGACGGCGGTCAATCGCTCAAGCAGCTGCATCGGCTGATCGTCACCAGTGCGACCTACCGCCAGGCATCCACAGCTCCGCGTGCCAAAGAATTCTCGCTGGCCGATGCGGACAACCGATTCTTGTGGCGGATGAATCGCCGCAAGCTGGAAGCCGAGGCGATTCGCGACGCCACGTTGCTGGTCAGCGGTCATCTGAATCCGCAAATGTACGGGCCAGGCTTTCAGGATTTCGTCATCGAAAAGCCCGAGCACTCGCCGCACTACCAATACAATTTGTTCAATCCCGAAGATCCCGCCAGCCACCGGCGATCGATCTACCGGTTCATCGTCCGTTCGCAACAGCAACCCTTCATGACAACGCTCGACTGTGCCGACCCATCGCAACGCGTCGATAAGCGGAATGAAAGCTTATCCTCGTTGCAGGCATTGACGCTGTTAAACAACGGCTTCATGGTGACAATGGAGAAGTATTTTTCCGAGTCGATCGAAGCGGAAGGGAGCGACCTTTCGGTACAAGTTGGGAAAGCATTTTTGCGGGCATTGGGACGGTTAGCAACACCTGCCGAACTGGATGCATCGATGGCCTACGCTAAGACCCACGGACTCAGCAACTACTGTCGGTTGCTACTGAATCTGAATGAGTTTGCGTTCGTCGATTGACGTCGAATAGGCGATCTTAAGAAGAGTTTTTTAGCCACGGATGGACACGGATGAAACACGGATTGGGTCATCGTGTGTCGATGTGAATCGTGCATTGGTAGGTCGATTGTGTGAGCCACATTCATGAGTCTTGCGTCTTTGCCTCGTTGGTTTCAATCCGTGTCCATCCGTGGCTAAAAACTCCTAAACTGCTTGCCAATCAACATGAACTTCAACCTTCAACATCTCGCGTCACGACCTTCGCGTCGTGAGTTCCTGTGGCAGGCTGGAGGGGGCCTGGGTGGGATTGCATTGGCGGCACTGCTGAGTGATTCCGGGGTGTTGTCTGCGGCCGGCGGTGATCCGTTGAAATTGCGGGCCGATGGCGGATTGCATCATGCTCCGAAGGCCAAGCGGGTCGTGCAGATGTTTATGGCGGGGGCGGCCAGCCACATTGACCTGTTTGACTTCAAGCCGGATCTCATCAAGCACGATGGCAAACCTTCGGACTTTGGCGAACCGGTGGAAGCGTTTCAGAATGGACTGGGGCCGTGGAAGAAGCCGGTGTGGGAATTCAAGCCCTACGGCCAATCGGGCAAGCTGCTAAGTGATACGGTGGCCCCGCTGGGTGCGGTGGTGGACAATCTGGCGTTTGTGCATAACGTCGTCGCGAAGACCGGCGTGCATAGTCAGGCGACCTATCTGCAAGCGACCGGCTTTCAGAATCCGGGATTTCCGGGAATGGGGGCCTGGGTGAGTTATGGCCTGGGCAGTCTGAATGAGAATCTGCCCACATTCGTCGTGCTGCCGGATCATCGCGGGTTTGCCTCGAACGGGCCGAAGAACTGGGATGCCGCCTTTCTGCCGTCACAGCATGCCGGAACGATGATTTATCCAGGGACTGAGACGCCGATTGCCGACCTGTTTCCCAACAAGCGCTGCAAGTTCATCACTACGGCGGCGACGGCGGAGGCCTTGGAATTGATGCGCCGACTGAATCAGGATCATGCCGCCACGCGTGAGGGTGATTCCCGACTGGAGTCCCGCATTCGATCCTATGAACTGGCCGCGAAAATGCAGTTGGCCGCGCCCGAGGCCCTGGATATTTCCAAGGAGCCGGCTCATATCATGAAGCTGTATGGGTTGGATCATGGCGTGACGACCTTCGATCAGGAAATCAATGCGATAGAAGAGACCGACTATTTTTCACGCAAGTGCCTGGTCGCGCGGCGGATGCTGGAACGTGGCGTCCGGTTCGTGCAGATCTGGTCGGGCAATGACAATGGATTCCCGCGTCGCAACTGGGATTCGCATGAGGACATCGAACGCGATCATGGGCCGTTGTCGATGGGGATGGCCCGCGGGGCGTCGGCGTTGATTCAGGATTTAAAACAGCGAGGATTGCTCGAAGATACGATTATCCTATGGACCACCGAGTTCGGCCGCATGCCGTCAACTCAGGGTGGCAAGGGACGCGATCATAATCCGTACTGCTTTACGAACTGGCTGAGCGGCGGCGGGATCAAGGGGGGTATCACTTATGGCCCCAGCGATCAGTGGGGCTATAAGCCGCTGGATCGAGACCACCCCACTCAGGTGTATGACATTCATGCCACCATCCTGCATTTGCTGGGGATTGATCACACGCGGTTGACCGTGCGTCACAACGGGATTGATCGCCGCTTGACCGACGTGCATGGGCATGTGATTCATGATTTGTTGGCGTGAGGTAGCCGTAGCTTGACTCTCCAAAGTTGAGCGAAAGTTGGTGTGGGCGTCCGTGTTCCGCGAGAGTTTTTGATGGGACTTATGGGACGAATGGGACTTATGGGTAGTGTCGCCTTTTACCGTTTCTTCTTCTTGGATTTGCCTTTCTTCTTGCTCTTCGGATCATTGAGCCGTTGCTTCCCGAATTTCTGCTGAGGGAACTGTTTGTTGTCTTTTGACGGCTTCCGATTCGGAGTCGCCTGTCGTCGCGGAGCATCTACCACCGGATCAACTGCGGTTACCAAATTGGTTCCGGCCAGGCGGAAATCGAGTTGGCGGCGATCGATGTCGACCCTGGCCACCACGACTTTCACCGGGCTTCCCAGGCGGTATTCCACTCCCGACCGCCGGCCGATCAGGCTATGTGCGGTCTCGTCAAAGTAATAGTAATCGTCGTTCAACGCGGTGACGTGGACCATCCCTTCGGCGGGGATTTTTGTCCCCTGGCAGAAGAAGCCGAAGTCCTGCACGCCGGTGATGATCGTGTCGAGTTCCTCGCCAATCCGTTCGGACATGTAGGTCAACAGTTTGACTTTGACCAACTCACGTTCGGCCGAAGCGGCGCGGCGTTCCATCGCCGAGCAATGTTTGGCGAGAGTCGCCAGCACGACGACATCTGGCTTCGGAAGTTTGCCCTTCTTGCGTGCCGCGATGGCTCCGACGAGGCGATGAATCGTCAGATCGGGGTAACGGCGAATCGGGCTGGTGAAGTGGCAATATTGTTCCTCGGCCAGGGCGTAGTGGCCGATCTCTTCGATCGTGTATTCGGCCTGTTTCATGCTGCGGAGCAGGGCGTAATTCACCGACTGGCGGATCGGTTTGTCCTGGACTTCATTCAGCAGGGCTTGTAACGCATGCCGGCTTTGAAAACTGGTCAGGGTCAGGCCGAGTGTCGCGGCAAATTCCGAGAACTTGCGGAGCTTCAACTCGTCGGGATCACCGTGAGCGCGCCGCATGAACGGGAACCGCAGATCGTTCAGCGCTGTGGCCACGGCAATGTTCGCGGCCAGCATGAACTCTTCGATGATTTCGTGGCTGGCATCGTGCGGCGCGGTGTGGGCACCGGTCACTTTGCCCTCGTCATTGAAGTCGATCTTGATCTCCGGCATGGAGAGTTCCAATGAGCCCCGTTTGAACCGCCGCTTACGGAGCAGCATGGCGAATTCGTACATGCGTTGCAGCAAGTCGTTGACTGCGGGGGAAACTTCTTTCCGGTGGAGTTCGGGCTGTTCGATGATCGGCATCACTTGCTCGTAGGCGAAGCGCTGCACGACGCGAATGGCCGAGTTCGCAAATTCCGTGTGGATGGGAACTCCCTCCGCCGAGAACTCCATGATCGCGGATTTCGTAAACCGCACATGCCCCTGCTGCAAACTGGCAAGGCCATTCGACAAGATTTCGGGGAGCATCGGCAACACGCGATCGGGAAGATAAACGCTGGTGCTCCGCAGTTGTGCCTCTTGATCCAGTGCCGACCCGACCGGGACAAAGTGCGAGACGTCCGCGATGTGGACCCCCAGGTGCCAGTGGCCGTCTGAGGATTTGTGTAGCGAGATGGCATCGTCGAAATCGCGGGCATCGACGGGGTCAATCGTGATGATCGTTTCGCCGGTCAGGTCGAGGCGGCCGGCCAGGTTCGTTTCATCAAACTGGCTGGCTTGCTCACGGGCTTCCGCGAGAACTGCTTCGGGAAATTCATCCGGCAGACCGAACTCGTGAATGATACTGAGCGTGTCGACGCCCGGCTGACCGCGCTGGCCGAGAACTTGTGTCAGGACAGCTTCACCGACCTGGCTATGGCTGGGAAATCGCAACATCTCAATGACAACTTTGTCCTGCGGCTTGGCCCCCTTCGCGCCCGGATCACCGACGGATATCGGATCGGTAAAAACGGTGCCGTCCACGCGGACGAAGCCGCCCCCGGCCTGTTCGAAATAGGTGCCGACGAACGTGTGCGTTTCACGCTGCAGGACTTCCACCACTCGACCGCGTGGCTTGCCATCGCGGCGATCGGACGGAAGGAGTTGGATCATGACCTCGTCGCCGCTCTGGGCGTCCTTGAGGTCTTCCTTGGAGATGTAGATGTCGCGGCTGCGGTCGTTGGGGGCGTCCGTGAGGGTTAGGAATCCGAATCCCGCGGCGGCGCGACGCACGATCCCGGCGACCAGGCCTTTCGCCGTGCGGCGCCGCAAGATGCCGTTTTCCTGCTTGCGAACTAAACCGGCCTCGATCAGTTCATCGAGAGCCTCTTTGAACTCGGCCACCTGTTGCTTGGTGACTCCGAGTTGTTTCGCCAGTTGCGATGTTTTCGCGGGGTGGTATTCCGGTGAATCCAGAAGACCGAGAATTTGTGGACCAAATGTTGACATAGTGTTTTTCGTCGTGGATCGCGAAAGGGAGTTGGCGAACAACTGCCGTATATCGGCAGATTGTCGCCAGTTGCGATCCGGCGGGCTAGCGACCCGCGGAATGAGATGCCAGTCGTCGAGGAATTTGCCTGATCGGGAAGTCGCGTTGGACGCGGACAATTCCTGCGAAGAAGGCTGACTGACTGCGAAGACTGAAGAGTCGCGGCATTTGTGGCCGCGGATGATTTTCGAACCATTACGACGGTTAGACGCATGGCGGGCGATAAAGGTTCGCGCGAAGACTTCCTTGTCGCTTGGAAGCCCCAATGCATGAGAAGGGCATGACGTGTTTAGGGGCGTCGACTGACAACCGTCGCCGCTGGCTCCGGGTTAAACGATTTGGTGGCAAATCAACTCGTTTAACGGGGAGCCAACGGCGACCCAGATTCGCTTTTGCATTGTGACTGCACGGGCCGGATCACCGTACAAAGGGGACTGAAGGGAACTAAAGGACCAAGGTGGGAGGATGGTCGCCTTGGAGGTGGCAGGTAGTCCGGACTGGCCTGGAGACCCGTTCGGCGGAGTTTTAAGTCATTAACTTGTAAGTAATTATGAAATCTTTCCCAAACCCATGTCAAACTTTGCGGGTCAGTGAAACTGGATGAAATAACCCCGGTGGAATGATCGCTACACGTGATGCAATCGGCAAAGTCGTTAAACGCCGAATAAAGACAGTAAGTCCGCATAAGTCGCTGGCCGAAGGATTAAGCAGCGAACGGTTGAGTCCGGTTGGGTGGGAAATTTCTATCTGGGGCGAGGTCTCGACGAGTTGCCGGGGGCGTTTGGCGTCACCAGCAGGTTCGATCGCGATTCGTCCCGGATTGAATCCAACCAGACCGTTCCAGGTCAGGTCCCATAAGGGACCTCATTTCCACGCAAGGATGCGAACATGTCGACAGAGGATTTCCAGATTTCCGAGAATGTGTGCTTACCGGTGGGTCCTCGCGACCTGCCCAGTGCGGCCATCGAGACCCCCGCCTGTGATTCGGTGGTCGAGTTGATTCAAGAGGCCGCGGATTCGATTCGCGAGTTGATGGCTCCGTGCCTCACCAATCACAGTTTGAATGACGCTCGCTTCACCATCATGCGAGCCATCCGCAGCAGCCCCGCGGGGGAATGCTCGCAATCAGAGTTGGCGCGCTGCCTGAAGCAGTCGGAAGCAAACGTCAGCACACTGCTGGACCGCATGCGGGGCGATGGCCTGGTGTCGCGTGAGAAATCACCGCTGGACCGCCGTCGCAGCGTGGTGCGATTGACCGAACGGGGCGAAGCCCTGCTGGTTTGTGCCGAACGGGAATATGCGTTCCGGGCCCAGGAAGTCCTGCGGTGCTTCGCAGTCTATGAAATCCAGTCGTTCCGCGAACAACTGAGCAACTTCATCGCGATTTGCGAGACGGAATTCGAACACGCCGAAGCCGACCGCGCGGTGGCGGGACGAATCGGCGATGTGCTTCCCGTGACTGCGACGGAATCCGATGACTCGGAGACTCGACATGCTCAGGCCGGTTAATGATGTGCCTTCGCGATCCGGATTACGTGGAGCACCAGGTTACTGGACTTGGTGCTTGACGGGGCTGGTGTGCGGATCAATGCTCGTGATGTCGGGGTGTTCGCGTTCGTTCTGGAGACAGAATGCGGACGACAACACCTACGCCATCCTGCGCGACAAATCGGCGGATCCCCGCTGGGACCCGCCGCGCCTGGATCTGCAGCCCAACCCGCAAAGCCGCTTCTTCGATCCCTACGATCCCGATTGCGAACCACTCCCTCCCGATGATCCGACCGCCCATGCTTATATGCATTGGATGGGGAGGAACATGAACACGGGAGTCGCGAAAGTGGACCAACCGTGGACGGGCGGCGTGCTGCCACCCTGGTTGTATCCGCAACGGCCGATCCGCGGCTGGAAGTCCTGGCACAAGTTCGGCGACACTCTGACCGTGGAAAATCCGCAATGGCTGGAGCCGTTTGGACTGACCCCGGAACAGATCGAAGAACAAAAGAAAAGCGGAGCAAGTGAGGGACCGGGGATCCCCGATTTAAAACTGGCGGACGCCATCGAGCTGTCGTATATCCACAGTCGTGATTTCCAGTTGCAGCTTGAGAATCTGTACACAACGTCGCTCGTCTTGACCTTTCAACGCTTTCAATTCGACGTGCGCTACCTGGGTTTTGGCGGCAGACCGAGTGCTTCGCTGGTACGCAGTGATACCAACAACGTGGAGAGCGCGTTGTTCAGCCCCCGTGCCGGTATCAGCCAGATGCTGCCAGGGGGTGGGCAATGGATCGTGGAAATGGCCAACAACACGTTGTGGCTGTTTACGGGAGGCAATAAATCAAGCACCGCTACAACGCTGTCCTACTCATTGGTCCAGCCGTTGCTGTTTGGTGCTGGAAGGCAGGTCGTCCTCGAAGCACTGACGCAGGCCGAACGCAATGCGTTGTACGCGATGCGAGACTTCAACCGGTTCCGCCAGCAGTTTTTCGTACAAACTGTCTCTGGAGGGGGCAGCAATGCTGGCGCTTACTACGGGTTGTTGAACAACTACCAGGGAGTATTGAATGCCAGATACAACATCAAGCTGCTCGAACAACAAGTCGAACGCCGCAGTGCGTTGGCATCAGAGAGAACAGATCCCTTGTCGTTTCTTCTACGCGGAGTGCCTCCTGGAGAAGTGATCCAATTACCTCCGCTACCCGAGAAATATGCGGACAGATTGTCATATTCGGAAACGGGAATCATCAAAGTACTGCGCTGGCATGGCGAACCGATGACGCTCGAGGAGTACAACGAACTCAAGGTCATCCTGGACAATGTCCGACTGAGGGACGCCCTCGGAGAACTCTACGAGTTGTCGGCATCCAGCTCCGCTTTGAATTTGGAAGTCGCCCAGTTACTGACACAGCTGGCAACCAGCCGGACCTCATTGCTGTCCACGGAACTGAACTTTCAAAATGCTCTAGACAATTACAAACTTCAACTCGGACTGCCTCCCGACTTGTGGATGACCTTGGACGTCGCGCAACTGCGACCCTTCCAACTGATCAGCCCAGAATTGCTGCAGTTGGAAGAAGAACTGACAAGTTTCGTACAGAAAACGCGGAAGCTCGCGGAAAATGAACTGTTTTCAGACAGCCTGCTGCAGTTGACGGACGAACTCGCCACGCTGACTCGGAAAGTCTTGACCAAGGGCGTCGGGTTGCTCGATGAAGATTGGGATCAAGTCCAAAAGAACCAGGACTACCGTCTGACGAACTTGCCGCCCGAATTCCTTCCCGAAGATGTCCTGGACGACTACGTGCGAGACCGTCAGCTGATCGCCATCGTCCGTCAGAGTTTAGAACGCTCATTGAACCGCCTGGCACAGCTAAAACGCATCATGCGTCAACGTGCCAAACGGGCAGCCGACAAGCCCGCGAAAGGCGCACCGAAACCCGATGCACCAAAGCCGGAAGAACCTGAAACGGATGAACCAAAGCCCGGTGATCCGAAGGCTAAAATACCTCAAGTGGCACCGGAGGACCGCATTGATCCAGCCGGGGAGTTGACTGATATTCGTGAAGAAGTCCTGAAAGTTGTCCAGAACATGGAGGTCATCCAGATCAACCTGCGGGTTGAACTGATCAAGATCATCAAATTCGAAATGCCGATTGAAGAGGCCGTGCAGACGGGCCTGGAGAACCGCACCGACCTGATGAACCAGCGTGCATTGGTGATGGATGCCCGACGGAAGATCGAAGTTCTCGCGAACACCTTGAGAAGCCAACTGGATGTGACCGCTGAGGGAGATATCAGTACCGTCCCGCTGGGGGCTGGAAGCACCTCACCGTTCGAATTCCGCAAGGACCAAAGCAGCTTTCGGTTGGGAGTTCAGTTTACCGCACCATTGGATCAAGTGGCGCAGCGTAACGCCTATCGTCAAGGGTTGATTTCGTATCAGCAGGCACGGCGTGCGTACATGCTCGCGGAAGATACTGTCAAGATCAGCATTCGCAATGAGTGGCGGCAACTGAATGTGTTGCGCAACCAGTTCGAAATTGCTCGCAAGAATGTGCGCAACGCGGCCATGCAATACGATCAGGCGGTGGAAGCTTCGATCGCTCCAGTAGGGCAAGGCCAATCGGCGAGCACTTCGAACGGCTTAAACTTGCTGAATGCTTTGGGCTCAGTATTGAACGCCCAAAATAACTTAATCCAATTCTGGGTGAATTATGAAGCCAATCGTCTTAACATCCACCGTGATATGGGTATAATGCAGCTTGACGAACGTGGTGTGTGGCTCGACGACCATTACCAGCAGCAATTCGCTCCCTTCACTGTAACCGCAGGGGAAGGGAACCGCACCGAAGGGGTAGAAGTCCCCGCTGTACCGGACCTCGCCGAACCATCATCACTCCCGCCCGCAACGCCTGCCATGCCCTGACCGGGAGACACTCGATGCTCCACCCAACTCAATGCAATCCATCAAATCCGCCCAGCCGTTGCGGATTCGTCAGCATCGGTACGCTCGTAGTTCTACTGACCCTGTTGGTGATTGGCGGTGGTACCAGTTGGGCCATCATGACAGGCCGGATTTCTTTGGGGCAGGCCAAACGGGTCAACTACATCAGCGAACGAGTGAAACGCGGACCGTTGGAAGTCTCCATCACCGAACGCGGGAATCTGGATAGCGCGGCGAACGTGAGTTTGGTCAGCAAGGTCGAAGGCTCGACGACCATCATCCGCATCGTTGAAGAAGGTACGAGCGCCAAAGAAGGCGAAGTTCTGGTGGAACTCGATTCATCCAAGTGGCGTGACTCAGAAACGCAACAGCGAATTGTTGTCGAGCAAGCGACCGCGGCAGAGAAGCAGGCCATTGAAGCCCTGGAGATTCAAAAAACGCAAAACGAAAGTGATATCGCAGCAGCCGCGCTGAAAAAGGACTTGGCTGATCTCGACCTAACCCAGTACAAGAGCGGCGACTACCCGAAAGAGCTCAACAGTTTGAGCGGACAGCAAACGCTGGCTCAAGAAGAGCTGAAACGGGCCGAAGAGAGCTACGATTTCAAGAAAGAAAATGCCAAGAAGGGGTACACTTCCCAGAGCGACCTTGAGGCAGCTCGCATCTCGATGGTCCAGAAGATGCTAGCACAGGCCGTCGCGGCCCAGGCGGTCGAGGTGCTAGAACAGTTTGTTGGCAAACGCCAAATGAGAGAAAAAGAGGCGAATGCAAAGGAGTTCATCAGGGAATTGGACCGGGTCAAGCGGAAGGCCTCGGCCGCTATCACACAGGCGGAGGCGAATCTGTCAGCGGCCAAGCTCACTGCAGAAGTTGAGAAGTCCAAGTTGGAAAAGCTGCGCGAGCAAATCGCCGCCTGCACGATACGGGCTCCTCAGGACGGAACTGTGGTGTATGCCAACTCGTCATCCGACCGTCGCGGCGGCAGTTCGGACGCGGCGGCAATTGCTGAAGGGGCTCAAGTTCGCGAACGTCAGAACATCATCAACCTGCCCGACTTTACCCGCATGCAGGTGAATGCCAAGGTCCATGAATCGCGGATTGGGTCTGTCCGCGAGGGACTCCGGTGCGTGGTCCGCACGGAAGCCACTCATGGTGAGGATTTCAATGGCATCATTCAAAGTGTGTCGTCGGTACCCTTGTCGGGGAACTGGCCGAATCGCGATTTGAAGGAGTATGCGACGGTCGTGAAGTTGACCGACCCGGTCGAGAAAGTTCGCAAGCTGAAGCCGGGACTATCGGCCGAAGTCATTATTAAGGTTGACTACATTCCAAGCTGCCTGTATGTCCCGGTGCAAACTGTCGTGACCATTGGTTCCAAGCAATATGCTTTTCCCATCATCGACGGCAAGCTGACCACGCAGGAACTGAAAATCGGTACGACCAATGACATCCATCTGGAAATCCTGAGTGGACTGAAAGAGGGCGACGAAGTCGTCATGAATCCGCGGACGGTTGCGTCGGTAGAAATTGGCAAGCTTGAAGATCTGGTCAAAGCCGAAGAAGAGAAATTCAAGACGGATGAAGCGAAGACGCGGAAGGCCGATATAATTCCCCCTGCTGACAGCCCGAGTGGTGGCTTGCGCACTGGTGCACCTGGTCGAGGACAAGTCGCCGGTGGCCCGGGTGGCTCGGAAGGTGGCGGCCTTGGCCGCGGTCCGGGTGGTGCGGGAACTGAAGCGGGGAGCGAAGGCCGTGGGCCTCGTGGGAGCAGTCCCGGCGAGGGTACCGGGCCTGGTGGGCCGGGAGGCGGTGGACCTGGTGCCGGTGGCTCGGGTGGTCCAGGCGGTCGTCGGGGAGATCCCGCCGCGTTCTTTGCGAGCATGGATCAGGATGGCGATGGTAAGTTGACCGGAGCGGAGATCCCGGAACGCATGCTCGACCGAGTTGCGGAAATGGATACGGACAAAGACGAGTCAATTTCCAAGGCGGAATTCCTGGCCAACAGTGCCAAACGCAAAGCTGCCGGTGGTGGGGGCGGGGGACCGCCGAGGGTCGCTCCGGCTGCCGGAGGTGCGCAGTGAGCGGACTGGCCGCCGAGGTCAAGGATCTCCAGAAGCGGTACTATCTGGGCCCCGTCATCGTGGACGCCCTGCGAGGGGTTTCGCTGCAGTTCCCCAAGGGTGATTTCGTGGCCATCATGGGGACCTCGGGCAGCGGTAAGAGTACGCTGCTCAACCTGCTGGGTTGTCTCGATCGTCCGACCGGTGGCGAATACATCCTCGGCGGGCAGGATGTGGCCAAACTGAACGATGACGAACTGTCCGCCATTCGCAACAAGCTGCTCGGCTTCATCTTTCAGTCGTACAACCTGATTGCCCAGTACACGGTGCTGGAGAACATTGAAGTGCCGTTGCACTATCGCACGGGTTACCCGCCGATTTCGGCGGCCGACCGCGAGCATTGCGAATCTCTGGCTGAGAAAGTGGGGCTGACGGGCCGCATGGATCATCGCCCGTTTCAGCTTTCCGGCGGTCAGCAGCAGCGTGTGGCGATTGCCCGCGCGCTGGTCAATAACCCCGAGATCATCCTCGCTGACGAACCGACTGGAAACCTCGATTCAGCGACCGGTGAAGAGATCATGCAGATGCTGGAGGCCTTGAATCGCGAGGGCCGCACGATTGTCATGGTCACGCATGAAAACGAGATCGCGCTGCGTGCGAAGCGGCAGATTCACATGCGCGACGGACGCGTTGCGGGCGAGGGGATTTTCAAGGGATAGCTTGGATTATTCACAGTCTCCTCAAGGAGCAAGCGGAGCGCTGCTTGGTAACCCGACGCGTAAGCGAGGGGAACTTGTGACTACGCCCTCGCTTACGCGTCGGGTTACCAGCGAGCCGTGAATAATCCAGGCTCGCTCACATCGCTGGCTCTCCATTTCCCATTCCGTCCACAATCCACGGGACCCAGGCCAACGATAGCTGCGTAATCTTAATGTTTGTCTTCTTGGGTGAGATCGAGATTTCTTCCAGGATTAGTGACTCGGGATTCGTCCCTTCCAGGATCTTCGCGGCCTCGGCTTGAAACTGAGTATCCAGGTCTTTCCAACGTTGCTGTACGGCCTCAACCGTTTCTTCCGCCATGCCGATATCTTTGCGATCATTCATCACCCGCGTCGCCGCTCGAACCGACGTGACTGCCTTGTTGGCAGTCGCGGCACTGGCCAGCTTGCGACCGAACAAGGCCCCCAGGATCGATGCCCCCACCTGTGCGGCGGCGGTCACCGTGGAGGCGTTCGCCTGGGATTGCTCCTTCTCGACGCGTTGCTGAGCCCGCCGCAGTTGCTCTTGCAGCGTTGCCAGTTTTGGCGTGTACTTCGCCCGCAGTTTCTCCACCAGCAAATCACGTTGTTCTTTCACTCCCTGGACAATGCGCACCCGAAAATCACCTTCCGCTTCGCCGGGAGTGGAGGTCGCTTTCAGTTCGGCACAGCGATACAGTTTCAACCGCTGCGTGCGATAGATGTGATCTCTTAGTGCCGTCCCCAGTTCGGTGTAAGTCTTCGGCCGGTTCAACTCACTGGGGAGCGACGCGAAATCACCCGCATCCAGCGGAGCCGCTTGCTGCTCGTATTCCTCGCGCGACAGGATCGCGTCATCCCACAAGGTTGGCGAGATCTCATCCACCGACGTCACCAGGAAGTACACATCTTGTGTGAAATCGACACTGCTACTGGTCTGTGCGAACAGAACTCGCGCTGCTCCCAGCACGCCCGGGCGGTGCAGCAGTTTGGAATTGGGCGGGACCGCCGATGCGCACGGCAAGAAGACTTCCTCAATGCCGGGAGTGATCATGGGGCGTGCTTCACCGGTTGCATCGCCCAGCATCGCGCGATGCGATACGGCGTCTTCTGAAGGAGCTTGCGCGCCCTGCTTCTTGGCCTGCATCAGCGTGTTGATTTGTTCGCGGTTGATGGGACCTCGCAGATACGACAAGGCCCACCGCGATTGAAAGACGACCGGTTGATCTTCATGCACGTTATTCATCAGAAAAACGCGATTGCCCAAGCCCGCAAGAATGCGTTCCATCCGCTGGCGATCAAACTGGGCCCCCGCCGCTGCCGACGCGCCCTCCAGGCCTTCGAGAACCCGCATCTTGTCGCGTTCGGTCTGCAACCGACCCAGGAACCACGTTCCCGCGTTCGATAACCCCTTGTAATCCAGATCGACGGGATTCTGCGTCGCCAGGACGACGCCCAGGCCAAACGCCCGGGCCTGCTTCAACAACGTCAACATGGGGATCTTGGAAGGAGGATTGGCCGTGGGGGGGAAATACCCGAAGACCTCGTCCATATACAACAGGGCGCGCAGGCTGGTGGTGCCGGTCTGATTCCGCATCCACGCGATCATCTCATTGAGCAGGATGGTGACGAAGAACATCCGCTCGGAGTCGGAGAGGTGAGCGATCGAAATGATCGACAACCGGGGCTTGCCGGCGGCCGTATACATCAGCTTTTGAATATCGAGCGGTTCGCCTTCCATCCAGGCGGCAAACCCGGGTGACGCCAGCAAGTTGTTGAGGCTCATCGCCAGGCCGAAGCGGGCTTTGGCCGGATAAAAGCTTTCGACATCCAGGATGCCGATCTTGTCGAACGGCGGCTGCTGGATTGAACGGATCAGGCCGGGCAGGTCGATGTCCTTCCCTTCACGCCAGGCGCGATCGAGCAAGTTCGACAACAAAATATGCTCGCGGCTTTGCAGGGGATCGACATCGATTCCGACCAGCGCGAGTACGCCAGCGGCAGCGGCGGAAACGCGTTCGCGCATCGCTTCATTGTTCTGCAGCGTGGCTGCGGACGGTGCGGTAAACGTGCGTAGGACCGTCAGCGGAATGCCAGCGTTGCTCGCTGGCGTGTAGATCGAGATATCGACCGCATCCTTAAATCGCTGAATTCGCGCACCGTCCTGTCCCCACTCCTGCAGTCCGGCTCGCCAAGTGTCGGCCGTGCGTTGTGCGAACTCATCGGGACTGAGACCTTGACGCGTGGCTTCCGCGGTGTCGATCCACGGTCGAAAGTCGGCCGGCTTCAATTCCGGAAAGGCCAGCAGCAGATTTCCAAGGTCCCCTTTGGGATCGATGCAAATCGCCGGAATGCCATCGATGGCGGCCTCTTCCAGTAGCGTCAGGCACAACCCCGTCTTGCCGCTGCCAGTCATTCCCACGCAGACGGCGTGAGTGGTCAGGTCTTTGGCGTCATACAGGACCAGTTCGTCCGTGACCTTGCGCTTGTCCTGGTCATAGATTTTTCCAAAGTAGAAGACGCCGAGCTTTTCAAAGTCCTGCATGATGGCTCTCAGGGGATGTAATCGATTCAGACTGCCTCGAATGGCCATCCTGGCCAGTCCGATTGAGTTCATTCAACAAATCCTGCACGCGATTTTCCAGCTCTCGCGTCAGCAGGTGGGCTCCGTCAGGTTGCGAGATATAGGGCGCCACGGCAATCGGGGCACCAAATCTCAACTCCACCCGGCGCTGCCCCTTGATCGTGGGATATTTCAGGCCCAGGATGTCCTCTTCAAATTTGTCAATAATTTCCGCCAGCCGTTCGGGTGTGGGTTGTGTCAACGCGTAGTCGCCGGGATAGCTGAAGAGTTGGACGACAAAAAACAGGTCTTCCATTTCGGTCAACAGCCGTGTCCGTTCGGCCGCTGGCAAATCGGCTGAACGCAGCAGTTGAATATGATGATGACGGACATTCTTGACCCGTTCGGGGATCACGCCTCCCTGCGACTTGATCCCGGACTCTTCCTCGATCCGCACCAGGATGATCTCAGCCAGACCTTGCAGTCGCGCGACCAGTTGTCCGGGTTGCGCCGTCCCCAGGTACTCGATCTCTTTCAAGGACAGAATGGCGTTGGCGATGCGATAGACGCGATCTTTCATGGACAACTGCGGGCGTTTGCGCCAGTTGAACCGGCGTTCGATCACTTCGATGACCTTGATTAGATTGGGCCCGGGATCGTCTTGATACCAGGCTTTTACCGCGGTGGGAACAATCAGAATCGGCCGCTCGGCACGCTTGGCGGCCGAAATTGCCATCGCCGCCGCACCATCGCGAAAGGGGGTCAGCCGATCGTTGGTGTGATAGATCTCGCCTTCGGGAAAGACGACCAGCGGGTGCGGGCTCATCTTGATGATCTCCACGGCCTTTTTGATCGCGCGCAAGTCGCTGGTCTCGCGATCGATGCTGAAGACTCCATGAGTCTGCAGGATCCAGCGCTGGAAGGGACCGTTCGTCGCGAATAACTGCCACCCGGCCAGGTAATAAAACGGTCGTTGCACGCGTGCCGAAGCCTCAAACAGCACGTAAGCGTCGAAGTGGAAAGCGTGATTGGGCGTAATCAACAAGCCCGCGCCGCTGTCGAGTGCCGATTTGACATGTTCGACACCGCTGACTTCGATCTGCGCAATGCGGTACAGACGTTTCAGCCGCCACAGCCGATGCTGGCGCAGGAGACGCACCCAAAACGGGCTGAGCTTGGGGGCCCACCATTGAGGAGGCACAGCGAATGGCTGTTGATTCATGGGTGCCTCGGTTTTTTGGGGGGGACAAGTATGGGGCTGATGGGAGGGCGAGGCTTCCGACGAGCCGCTAAGTCTACTGGATGTCGAGAGACCAAGCGGTTCGGCAGGAGCCTCACCCTCCCGTCGACCGTGGTCACAGTAATCCTCGTTCGCGCAACTCCTGCACGTTGCCCGGTGCGCTCTGCACCACGCGGTCGGTCGTATATTTTAGAATGGCCAACCCGGCCAGTGCTGCCGGGGCCGTGATGATGGCCACGCGGTCTTCGTCTTCGCCATCCAGTTGCCGCTGCAGTTTGGCCACAGCTTCCTCGATCTGATCGCTGACGATCCGTTCCGGTCCACTGGCATTGGTAAACCGCAGATTGGAAAACGCCGCCGTCCTGGAAATCAAAAATTCGACCGCCCGTTCATCGTCCGAGTCGTCGAAGAAATTGTGGAACTCGGGGCCCTCTCCGTCGGGGCGGATAATCAGGGGCCGGGTCACTTTGACTTCGCCCTTGCGAATCTTGACCAGGCGTTCGGGCGGCTCACCTTCGGTGACCAGCAGATACTCCAGCACCGACTCGCCGAATGTGAACAGCGTGAACTGCACGGAGCGGACGATCTGGATCGCGTCCCACGCCGCGTGCATCCGACGCATTTCTTCGAAATCATCAAACATGGACCGTTGCCATCCATTCCACTGAAGATCGCCCACCGTTGTCTCGTCACGCGTGGGGCCAGGCACACTTCCCAAGGGGATTCTCGCACATTTCGTCCCGTGATGAAACCAGCGGGAGTTCTAAGTGGGGTGGGTGGCGTCCCACTTTTCTTCGGCGGCACTTTTTCGCACGTACAGGGGTTGCAGATCCCAGCACGAAACACCTTGTCCGGCCTGCAGGTATTGCAGCCCCAACCGGCCGACCCAGCGGGCCTGTGGTTGCCAGGACTCGGGTGAGAGGACTCGGCAGCGTTGGGCGACTGAGTCGGCAATGGCTTCCAGACCGGGGCCGGTGACGACATCTGTGGGGCCGAGTTGCTCGTGCCAGGTGGCGGCATTTTCGATGCCCAGCGGCTGGGTTTCCGTCCATTCCGTCGCCGTGGTTCGCTGGAATCGCCCGACGAAGAGCTCCTGTCGCTGGGCATTCATGATCACTTGCACGCGCTCCACGTCGGCCGGACAGCCGGCAGCGAGACAGGGAAACGTGGGCACCGCAGCCAGTTTCGCTCCCGTGGCATAGCCCATCGTCTTGGCACAGGTGATTCCGACTCGCAGGCCGGTAAAGCTGCCCGGGCCAGTGCTCACGGCAATCAGGTCACAGTCCGCAGCCTGGCGGCCGTGTTCCTGCAAGAGGGATTGAATTTCAGGGACCAACGTCTGGGCGTGGCGGCGCTTGGCGTCCAGGACACGCTCACCCAGGACGAGTTCGTCATCCAGCAAGGCAATTGAGCCGCCAAAGCCGGACGTTTCCAGTGCCAGAATTAGCATGCTCGAAATTCTGTTATGGCGTGGTTGCGGTCGAAAAAGGCACTGCGGTTTGCTGCGCGGCGAGTTTTTTAAGCTGCGACCGCAGGTCCCCGGAAAACAGGTCGACCATCCGAGCCAGGCCAGTCGCGGCGAATTCGGGGCCCGTAACAAATCGGCCGGGTCGAGTCCAATTCGTAATGCGTTCGACCGGAATCCCGAACAGGCGACTGAGTAACTCATCCATGCTGCGTTCGAGGATCTGAAAGTGCCTGGCCCACTCGGCCGCTTCTTCCAGTTGCATTTCGTCGTCACTTTGCCAGCGCACTGGATGAAACAACAAAGTCGCATGGGGAGTAACCACGCGCTGCGTGCAGGCGGCAAACGGAATCAACGCGGCTGATGAACATTCCCCCGCGACCACACCTGTCGCCTGCAAGCCTCGCAGGCGAATGACCGCCGCGAGGGCGAGACCCGCATAGGCACTGCCGCCGCCTGAGTCGAAGAAAATCGACCCGGCACTGCCGAAGGGAACTTCGACCAGTCGCTCCATCAGTTCCCCGCCCTTTTCGGACAAGTCACCCGCGAGCACGAGTTCCCAGGGTTGTTGAGGGTCTTGATCGGGATTGTGGAAGCGCTGCGGAGAAGGACCGGGTTTCACGATGGTTTGCCGATGTGCAGTGGAAGCCTGATTTAGTCCAGGGAGTGTTTGATGAATACAAGCTCGAAGCGCAAGCGAGTGCATTTCTCTGGCTGTTTTATGACAGAATGCACTCGCTTGCGCTTCGAGCTTGTATTTGCGGTCACTTCGCGACCGGCCGTCGGGTCAAAAACGATTCGCTAAGCACGTTTACGATGGCAGCTCAACAGGAAAAGGCCGAGCGGTGTCCAACGTAGCGGTTGCTGTGCGGGGAGTCAAACCTTGTGTGACGATCGTGTTCTTTTCCTTCGGACACTCGACGAATTTTCCACAGACGGTACGATGAAACATCAACAAAACGAAATGTTTTGTTGTGCGCGGACGCATCCCCTGTTGACTGACCTGCAAATCCAAGGAGTTTGGCGTGAAACAGTTGTTCGGATTGACCACCTGGTGCCTGACGTTCGTCGGCTTGAATCTGGCTCTCACCGTTCACGCTGCTGAGCCAGTGGTGAAACTGACGAAACAGGATCAACAGATTGCCGTTACGATTGATGGCAAGGATTTCACGACCTATCAGACCGATCCGAAATGGAAGAAGCCGTTCTTCTCACCGGTCAAGACTTCCGCCGGAACGGTCATCACACGCAAATTGGAATTGGAAGATTCCAAAGACCATCCGCATCACAAAGGTGTCTGGGTGGCCGTCGATGAAGTCAATCACAATCGCTTCTGGGCAGAACTGGCCACGATTCAGAACGCGAAGGTTGAATTGGTGAAGGCGGAAGGGAATCCCGCGGAACTCAAAGTGACCAACAACTGGCTGGGCGCCGACGGCGAGCCTGTCGTCATCGAAACCACCAATATCAAGATCTATGGAAATCGGCTGCTGACCTACGATATCCAGTTCACCGCCGGCAAAAAGCCGGTCACGTGGGCGGATACCAAAGAAGGTTTGTTCGGGATCCGAGTGGCCGACACGATGCGTGAGAAACAAACCAAGCCGGACACTCCTGCGGGGAAAGTCACGAACGCCGACGGGCTGAAGACGACCGCCGAATGCTGGGGAAAACCTTCCAACTGGGTGGACTACACGGGTCTCGTCGAGGGCAAGACCCACGGCGTTGCGATTTTCGATCATCCGAAGAACTTTCGGAAGTCACGCTACCACGTACGTGATTATGGACTGTTCACGATCAACCCGTTCGGCCAGAAATCATACACGAACGGGACGCTGCCCGCGGACGATCTGGTCCAGGAAGCTGGCAAGACCATCCGGCTGCGGTATGGCCTCTACATCCACGACGGAGACGCAGCGGAGGGAAAAGTCGCCGATACCTACACCAGTTATGTGAAGCAGACGGGAGAATAGCTCGTGGGATGGGTCTCCTGATCCGTCCGAGGCCCATTACGAGCGAATTACAGAGCGTTGCGCAATGAAGTTAAGTTTCTAGCAGATATAATGGGTGCATGGTTGCGTTTGGAACGCCACTCACTGATTGGAAGGAATGGAGGCGAATCCGAGCGCTGGAATTGCATCTTGATAATTGGAAGAACGTCGACATCG
>CAMAVF010000029.1 GCA_945861445.1 Planctomicrobium piriforme
GGGCGTAGTTACAAGTTGCCCTCGCTTACGCTGCGGGTTACCTGAGCAGCGCTCCGCTTGCTCATTGAGGAGACGGTGAATAATGCGCAACAACTGGCACAGCCCACCGAGGCATTTCCGTGATCCAACTCACCCGTTGCCGTGCAGGCGACGTCGGCGAAACAACCCGCACGTTCGCACCCGCGAGTCGGCACAACTTGGTGAACAAGCATTTTCTGGGGGAGTTTCCGCAAACCAACTGCCGACCCACAGGTAGTGTCTTGATCTTCTCTTTGCCCCACGACAACGATGCCCTCACCTCAGGAAAACACCGATTATGTTCCCATTCTTCCGCGATCGTTCTAAAACTCGGAAGACGCAAAAGCTGCGTGGCCTGCGTTCGTACTCCATCGAACGACTCGAAGAACGCCAACTCCTCACCACATTCACGGTGACAAACTTGGACAATGACGGCGCGGGTTCGTTCCGTCAGGCGATTGTGGATGCCAACACCGCTGAAGGAGCAGACGTCATCGCGTTTGGGGTTGTCGGCACGATTACTCTCAACAGCTCGCTCCCCGCAGTGACCGATGAAGTGAACATCGACGGCAGGACCGCGCCGGGATTTGAGAATGCTCCGCTGGTGGAAGTCGATTACAACCACACCGGTGGCCTGCAATTCAACACTGGCTCGGCCCAGTCGGCAGTTCATTCACTTGCTCTCGTTCACGGCTCAGGCAACGGCATTACGATTAATGGTGCCAACGCCATTACCATCACGGGTAGCTATATCGGCCTGGATCTGGACGGCGTCACGGTCGAGCCCAACAAGGGCAGCGGCGTCTCGATCACCAATTCGAAATTGAATGTGATCGGCGGCCAGGCTGAAGGCGACGGCAATGTGATTTCGGCCAATCTGCAAGACGGCATCACCCTCAACACATCGAACCACAACACGATCGCCGGCAACTACATCGGTACCGATTCCACGGGCGCATTCAACCGCGGCAATGGCGGTGACGGCATCAGTCTGAATAAGTCCAACGACAACTTGATCGGGCATGATAACCCGATCGAGAGCATCTCCTATTTTGACTCTGATGGCGTCAGCCTGCCAGTCAGCGGCTGGCAGGGCCTCCGCGGCGGCAGCACTGCTGACGAGTACATCCTCGTCGGAACGTCGAACGCCAATGGCCTGCTTTACATTGGCTCGATCGACGGCACCAACGGCACCAGCTATGTCGTGAACTATCCGGACGCCTTCAATACCAGCGTCTACGGACCGAACCTGATTTCGGAAGGACCAGAGACCGGCGAACTGCAACTCGTCGGTGACTACAAGAACGATGACTACCAGACGTCCGATGTCGTGACCCACGGCTTCCTGTTCCAGGGAACGATCGATGATCTCGACGACGCCGATCACTACACGGAAATCAGCTATCCGGGAGCCAAGTTCAATTACGTCCACAGCACGATGGGTGGCCTGGCGGTCGGCAACTACGACAGCCCCGATGAGGTGGGAACAGTGGACCTGCCGCTAGGTCCTGGGCACGGCTATATCTATGACATCGCTACCGAAACATTCCTGACCGATGTCGTCTATCCGGGGTCAGAGAGCAACTCGGTTTATGGCATCTGGTGGAATGGCGGCACGAAGTACACGCTCGTCGGCGGCTACAGTTTCGATCCGGTCAACAACCTCGAAGATCAAGACCGTCCCCTCGGAAGTGCATTTATCGTCGACTATGACTCCCACACCGGCCTCTTCACCAACTGGGCCTCCTATAACTTGCCGTCACCCAACACAAACCTGGTCACCCACTTCGAAGCGATCAGCAGCGTGGAGAAGGGCGTTTATACGCTGTGTGCCGATTCACTCACCGTCGGTTCCGATGATCCCGCACAGGGCACGTTCGTCACGATCCGCCGCAACAACGACCAGTCGTTCGGAGATGCCCAGTGGGTGCCCCTCACCGTCCCAGGCTCCGACCCCGACGAAATCTCCAGCTCGAATTCGGTCTACGGCAATCAAGTCGTGGGCATCGTGATTGGCCCTGACACGCTGAATCCGTTCCAGGCCACGATCAATGAGGAATTCCAGCTCTCCAATGTGATCAGCGGGAACGGCGGCGACGGCATCAGCTTCACCGCGTCCAACAACAACACCGTTGCCATGAACTTCATTGGTACTGACGTGACCGGCCTGGTCGACATGGGCAACGAGGGCAACGGAATTCTCATCACCTCGAAGTCGGCCGGTAACCTCATTGGGGGCGAAGCGATGGGCGGAAACGATCCGACGAACGCCATCTTCCATCGGCCACCCCAGGGCAACCTGATCTCCGGCAACAGCGAAAACGGTGTGCTGATCAACGGCAAGGCCACTGGCAACCAGTTAAGCGGCAACTACATCGGCACCAACGCGACCGGCAGTGCGCCATTGGGCAATGATCTGGACGGCGTGCTGATCGACGGTGCCGACGGCAACGCGCTGATTGGCTGCTCGCTCGTGCAAGATCCGTTCGTGTACTACAACGTCATCGGCGGCAACGGCGGTAACGGACTGCAAGTCCACAATTCGGACAATACCACCATCCAGGCCAACTTCTTCGGCATGGGTGCGGACAACAACACCAGCGTAGGCAATACGCTCAACGGCGTGTTGATCAACGGCAATTCCGCTCACACAACCATGGGTGGCCCGATTCCGCTGGGCAACGTCATCAATTCGAACGAGCTCAATGGCATCCTGCTGGCCGACAAGGCCAGCGACTTCATCTCGTTCAACTCGTTCGTCGGTGTGGCCGCCTTCACACCCAACGCCGCTCTCGGAAACGGTCAGGACGGCATCAAGATTACCACGAGCGGTGGCGGCATCGAAATTCGCACCAACGTGATCTCCTCGAATCACGACGATGGCGTTGACATTTCCGGCAAAGCCAAGAACGTGCGGGTGTATGAGAACATGATCGGTGTCAATACCAACGGGTCCTCCGCCATCGGGAACCACGACAACGGGGTGGAGGTCAGCGGCAAGGCCAAGGACATCCTCATCGGCGGCCCGGCCGACACCTTTAGCATCATCCCGCACAACGTCATCGGCGGGAACATGGGGCATGGCGTCGCGATCCTTGGCAAGGCCAGCAACATTACCGTCAATGCCAGCTACATCGGCACCAACGTGATGGGCGAGTATGCCATTCCGAATGTCCATGACGGCATCCTGCTCGCCGCCGGCACCAAGGACAACCAAATCGGCTCGGCCGATCCAGAACTGCTCACGGTCGTCAGCGGCAATTCAGGCAACGGCATTCATCTGGAAGGGACCACAGGCAACACGATAATTGGCACGCTCATTGGGACCGATGCGGAAGGCTTGCTGCCGATTGGCAACGGCGACCACGGCATCCACATCGTCAACAGTTCCAAGAACTCGGTCGGTAGCGCTGCAGTCGGAGTCCCCGCCAACGTGATTGCCAACAACGACCTGGACGGAGTCTTCGTCCAATCGGGCAACCAGAACGGCATCCATCGGAATTCGATCTATGGGAACGACGGCACGGGCATCGCCATCGCCGAGGATGCCAACGACAACCCCGTTGCCCCAGTCCTCACTTCAGCCGTCCTGCAGATCGGCAACATCGTGATCGCCGGCACGCTGACGGCGAAGCCCAAGACGACCTTCAACGTCGAGTTCTTCGCCAGCGCAGCGGGCAATCCGTCAGGGAAGCAGTATCTCGGTTCAGTCACGGTGAAGACCGACAACAGTGGAGTGGCCGCCCTGAACCTGACAACTCTGCACCCGACAATCGGTCTCGACTTCATCACGGCGACCGCCACCGACTCGAAGGACAACACGTCCGAGTTTTCGGACGACGTAGAGACGACAGGCGGCATTGTGTAGGGTGAGATCAGTGAACCTTCATTCGCCAGCGAACCCAGGGGCCCCGTCAGGTCTCCCGGGTTCCGCCGGTGGCGGATCAGGTCGATCGATCATCAGAATCCCACTTCTCTTCCTTATCCAGAAGCAAGACAGCCCGCAATTGCGGGCTGTCTTGCTTCTGGATAAGGAACTTCTTCCACAATTTCTCAATTTGATGCTCAATTGGAACTTGTCATTTTGCCGTCACAGGGACTTCCACTGGATAGATATAAACCTCGTCCATACTTCGACCGCCGAATACCTTTCTGGCAATACGTGTCGGCAGTTTCAACGGGAACTTGTGGCATATTGAAATCGCGTCTTGCGTCATCGGATCATTCATCCAAATGATTTTGACTTGGAATGGATCAAAATTCGGATTCTGCATTTCGGCGGCGATCCGCAACACTTCTCCATAGGCCACGTCAAAGTTTTGATCAGTGATTTTCTCCGAAGCAATATAGAGCATCGGTTCATCATCGGGCCTCTTGCCCCAAAATGCGGCACTTAACGGGACATACTTGCCCATTCGTTCGACGAATTCCGCCCCTGCATCAAGCTGTTCCGCTACCAGCGTGCTTTGATCCATTAAGTTCAAATCTTCCTCCGAATGCTCAGTGCGCAATTCTCCGACGACTTCGCAATTATATCACTATGACCGAAAAGGAGCTACAAAACTCTGAGTGGCATTGGCACGTTGGTCTACAGCCGCCTCTTCTGACCAGCCGTCGGGCAAATACTGATAACCAGAGCGCTGCAATCCGTGCATGACCCCGATAGAATGCACGAATCCTTCAATACGCCGTCTTCTCTTCAGGAGCCGCTCATGAGCCACGACACGAACCGGCGCGAGTTTTTGCAACAGTCGACCGAGACCGCAACCCTCTTCGCCGCGGCCACTGCACTCGGTGGAGTGCAGGTCTTCGCCCAGGTGAAGCCCGACAAGGTGCGACTGGGCATCATTGGGTGCGGCGGGATCATGACGACCCATGTCAAGGGGCTCGTGGACCGCAAAGATGCGGCGTCGATCGCCTGGCTATGTGATGTTGATCCGGCGCAGACTGACAAGATGAATGCCCACATCACGCGAGAGTTTCAAGCCGCCGCTCCCAAGCGTTCGGGTAAGTATGAGGACCTGATCGCAGACAAGGATGTCGACGCAGTCATCATCGCGACGCCCCATCATTGGCACGCGCCCATCGCGCTGGCCGCCATGGCCGCGGGGAAGGACGTCTACATCGAGAAGCCGATTTCACACGTCTACAATGAAGGTCCGCTGATCATCGCGGCCGCGAAGAAATACGGACGAGTCGTGCAGCAGGGGAGCCAAATGCGGAACAGCCCGGTCACGGACAAGGCCGGTAAGCTGTTGAAGTCTGGGATCATTGGCCAGGTAAAAGTGGCCCGGGCCTGGACCGCGGAAACTCGATCGGTCGCCAAACCCAAGCCAGACGGAACACCCCCGGCCGGAGTCGACTACGACCGCTGGCTCGGCCCGGCACCCAAGCGGCCGTTCAATCCCTACCGCTTTCATGCGACCTGGCGGATGTTCGCCGACTACGGCAATGGCGAGATCGGTGACGATGGCATTCATGATCTCGATATGGCAGCGTGGGGCCTGGGCATCGATACCATGCCCAAGCAGATCACCGCACGCGGCGGACGCATGCTGCTCGACGGTCACGCCAGTGAGTACCCCGACAACATGAACGTTACCTACGAGTACCCTGACGGCCGGTTGCTGATTTACGAAAACTACCCGTTCACCGCCTATGGCCTGCACGGCTTCGATAACGGCAACGTGTTCTACGGAACCGACGGCTACATGATCTTCTCGCGTCGCGGAGCCTTCAGCGTCTTTCAAGGTCCCAAGGGAACGCCCGGACCGACGGAAGGCAAAGAACTCCGCGGCAAAACCGGATACGCCGAGCACATGGCCGAGTTCCTCAACGCCGTTCGTAAGCGCACTCCAACCAAGGCGTCAGCCGACGTGGCTCATCGCAGTTGCGCCCTCGTGCATCTGGGCGAGATCGCGTTTCGCACGCGAGGCCGCGTCAATTTCGATCCCAAGACCGAAAAGTTCATCGATTGTGACGAAGCCAACCTGCTGCTGACCAAGAAGTATCGCGAACCGTATGGTTTACCCGATGTCAGCTGAGTGTCCGCAGAACGAAACTCCCTAAACTTCACGTATTGCTGCATCAACGCTTGTTGATGTACGATGGCAGTAGGGTCAAACTGGTTATCAAGTTTTTCTGTATTGAGAGCATGCCTGATGGTTTCCATTTTTAGCAAGCAATCTAGCTCAACATGCCACGGTTCTCGGCGGCAGTTCTTGAAACTGGGCGGATTGGCTTTAGGGGGACTTGCTCTGCCGCAGTTGCTCGAAGCCCAAGAGGCATCGAACGCAACGCAGGGAAAATCGTTGTCGCACAAATCGATCATCATGATTTACTTGTCCGGGGGACCCTCCCATCAGGACATGTACGATTTGAAGATGAACGCACCGGCGGAAATTCGGGGCTCGTTCCGACCCATTGCGACCAATGTTCCAGGGATTGAAATCTGTCAGCACATGCCGTTATTGGCCAAGATGATGGACAAGTTCACCATCATTCGGTCGCTGTATGGAGGACCGGACCAGCACGCTTCGGATATGTGCCTGAGCGGCTATCCGATTGGCCCCAAGGGGCGCCAGGACAATCATCCCTCACTGGGCGCCGCGGTCGCCCGGCTGCGGGGCTCCGTCGATCCAGCCGTGCCGCCATTTGTCGGACTGACGACGAAGACCGGACACGCCCCCTATTCCAACCCCGGATTGCCGGGATTCCTGGGGCCATCCTACGGACCGTTCCAACCCGATGGCGACGGAATGGCCAACATGCGGCTGAACGGCGTGACGTTGGACCAACTCCGCGATCGCCGCTCTTTGCTCTCGAGCCTGGACAGTTTTCGCCGACACGTCGAGATCAGCCCGACATTGCAGGGGGTCGATACTTTCACGCAAAAAGCGTTCGAAGTGCTGACCTCCAGCAAACTCGTCGAAGCGATGGACCTCGATCGCGAGCCCGCCGCCTTGCGAGACCGGTATGGTCGCGGTGCCTCGTCCCCCGCGTTCGGCGAAGACGCTGGGCCACATTGGATGGATCAGTTCCTGATGGCACGGCGTCTGGTGGAAGCCGGCGTGCGTTGCGTCACCCTGTCGTTCGGCAGTTGGGATCGGCATGGCGGCAATTTCGAGCGGCTTCCCGAGCAATTGGCAAAACTCGATCAAGGCGTCACGGCCCTGGTCGAAGACATCCATGCACGGGGACTCGATCAGGATGTCAGCGTCATCGCCTGGGGCGAGTTTGGTCGCACACCGCGCATCAATCCGGGCGGAGGCCGCGACCATTGGCCTCAGGCCTCGTGCGCGTTGCTGGCGGGGGGCGGAATGCAAATGGGGCAAGTGATCGGCTCGACCAATCGTCTCGGCGAGGTCCCTCACGACCGCCCAATTCACTACCAGGACGTTTTTGCCACGCTATATCACCAACTGG
The DNA here is from genome assembly GCA_945861445.1 of Planctomicrobium piriforme. GTDB lineage: Bacteria > Planctomycetota > Planctomycetia > Planctomycetales > Planctomycetaceae > JAKFVC01. The sequence goes on from CAMAVF010000029.1 coordinate 7,444, forward strand.
GCATCGACGTGAATAACGCCACGATCATCGACCCCAGCGGACGCCCGCAGTACCTGCTCGACCGTCGCGAGCCCATTCGCGAACTGCTGTAGGTCGAGCACGATTTCGCACTCCATTGCGAGGAGACAACAACATGGCCAGCGTGAAGTCCATCGCAACCCTGGCCGCCGTGTGCCTCGCCATGTTGGTCGCACAGGGTAGGGCGGATGACATTGCCATTGCAAACCCGAAAGCCTTGTCGGGCGACAAGCTGGCTGGCGAACGCATCGCACTGGGTGCAGCTGCTCACTACAAGCCGTGCATCGCCCGATTGCCGAGTGGCGAACTCCTGCTGACTGCATTTCATCCAGAGGAACGCGAAGACAAAAAGGTTCTTGAGCAGACGCTGCTGTTTCGCTCGTCCGATGGTGGCCGCACCTGGTCAGCTCCTGCGAAGCTCGATCTGTTGGGACGCGAACCGTATCTGACCGTACTGAAGAACGGAACCGTGTTCATTACCGGTCATCTGCTGGCCCAGGATTTGCGCAACAAATGGGGCTACACGACCGGCTTTTTGCATCGTTCGACTGACGGCGGTCGCACCTGGCAATCGACGCGGGTCGCGTCGGAAGAGATCAAGCCCAAGGCCAGCAACCATACGACTCGGAATGTGCTGGAACTGGCAGACGGGACGCTGTTATTGGGAGTCGACTACGACGGAGGCGGCGGTCCCTACTTCATCTGGCGTTCAACCGACGGAGGCGTGACGTGGGACAAATCGCAGCATTGCGAGCCCCGCGACTTCAAGAGCCAGTACGGCTTCTTCGGCGGTGAGACCTGGTTGTGGCAGTCTCGTTCCGGCAAGGTGTGGGCGCTGGTCCGCGTCGACAGCAACGAGCTACCGATCAAAGACCGTCCGATCCAGGCGGGGAACGATCAGGCCGACCATTTCATCCTGTTTTCGTCCACCGACTCGGGCCGAACATTCGATCGCATCCGCGACTTCGGCGACTACGGCGAAATGTACATGTCGCTGCTGCGTCTGCAAGACAAGCGATTACTACTGACCTTCACAGTGCGCGATCTCAAACCGCCCCTCGGAGTGCGCGCCTTGATCGGGACCGAAACGGATGACGGCTTTGACGTCGACTTCGCACACGACCGCATCATGCTGGACACCAGAACGCCCATTGGTAAGTTCCAAGGGGGCGGCTTCGGCCCCACGGTACAACTCACAGACGGCACCCTGGTAACGTCTTATTCCTATCGAGGCGACGACGAGAAAACACACCTGGAAGTCGTGAGGTGGAAGGCCCCCAGCCTGTCGAAGTAATGGCAGTCACGCGACTTTCCTGGAAGTGGACTCAGGATGGAACACATGCACGAGAAGTACGAGCGTCTCCTCGAACGGGCCCGGGCACTCCCTCCGTTGTCGACGGCGGTGGCCCACCCCTGCGACGAGTCATCGCTGGCCGGCGCGGTGGATGGAGCACGGATGGGTCTGATCGTCCCGCTGCTCGTCGGCCCTGGAGCGCGGATCAAGTCGGTCGCAGAGAAATCCGGGATCGACATCTCCGGGCTCGAGATCGTCGAGGCTCCACACAGTCAAGGCTCGGCCGCACGCGCGGTCGAAGTCGTGCGGGAAGGTCGGGCCGAGGCACTGATGAAAGGTTCGCTGCACACCGACGAACTGATGGGCGCGGTGGTGCAGCGGGACACCGGGCTGCGCACGGCGCGGCGCATCAGCCACTGCTTCGTCATGGATGTACCGGGCTATGCCGATGTGTTGATCATCTCGGATGCGGCGATCAACATCGCCCCGACACTCGACGAGAAGATGGACATCGTGCAGAACGCGATTGACCTTGCACGCTCACTGGGAATGACCGAAGTGCGCGTCGCCATCCTATCGGCGATGGAAATGGTCAATTCGAAGGTCCCCTCCACGATCGAAGCGGCGGCACTCTGCAAGATGGCCGACCGCGGGCAGATCACCGGTGGCATCCTCGACGGCCCGCTGGCTCTCGACAACGCGATCAATGCCGAGTCCGCGAGCATCAAGGGGATCCGCTCGCTGGTTGCCGGTCGCGCGAACGTACTCATTGCGCCCGACCTCGAGGCGGGCAACATGCTCGCGAAGAGCCTCTCCTTCCTCGCCCACGCCGACGCGGCCGGAATTGTGCTGGGCGCACGTGTGCCGATCATTCTTACGAGCCGCGCCGACTCGGTGACCACGCGGCTCGCGTCGTGTGCGGTCGCGTCGCTGGTCGCGCAGAGTCGCCGCGAGGGGCTGTTGCTCAAGGCCGCGCAAAACGGTTGACGCCATCCTGGTTCTGCACGCTGGCTCATCGAACATCAAGTTTTCACGCTTACCCCTCTGTGGCGGCGAGCTTGAGTTCGTGATCTGGTCGAATCGCGCCCGATTTGTCTTCCGACAATATGGCGTTTTGGGTTCCCAGGGCCGTCGTAATATTGACTGCTTCTAACGGGCAGCGTGTTCCAGACGTGAGATTTTCTCGATCCAACACTTCTGAAGACGGGACTGCGGGCGGAATAAAGTCGATAGATCGATGGTGAAAGTCTGCGATGGCATGGCTGTTGCTCACTGCACCTCATCCACCAGGTCAGAACCCTCAACACGTGAAGAGTCATTTTGGATCGTTGATCGTCGCATGAAAGCCCTCACTCCAACTCTGTTCGTCGCCCTGACATCGCTCCTGATGTGGCCCGGACAGGTGGTCGGCGACGCCGAAACAAGTTTGGACTTCGGCAGTGATGGTTCATACATTAAGGGAATCTCCGACGCTCTCTTGAATTCCAGCGACAACCTGAAGACATCCGGACTGAAAGTGATGTTTGATGCCACGTATGTCTTTCAATCCGTGGCTAGTGGCGGTTTCACCGGTCCGTACTTTCACAGTTTTTCCGATGAAACTTCGAACGGGCACACGTTGAATGGAGATCTGCGGTCCGAACTCGACACGGAACAGGCTGGCTGGTGGTCGCAGGGAACTTTTAACGCTCGCTTGCAAACCCGCATTGGACGTTCCGCTGTGCAGCGTGCGGGAAGTGTCGCGGCCATCAACAACGAAGCCCTGTTTCCCAATGTGGAGGACAGATTCGACGAAAGCGTGTGGGCGATCACCCAACTGACCTATCGACATCAACTCAGCGAAACCCTGGCGGTTTATGGAGGCCTGCTGAATACGTCGATGGGCGATGAGAACGCGATCGCGGGAGCGTCACAGTCTCACGACCGATTCCTGAACTTCGCGCTGCTGTATTCGGTCGTCGAGGATGCGACCACCGGCAATGCCGCCCTGGGCTGCGGAATCGAGATCACTCCGAACGACAACGTGTCTGGTTCATTTTCAGTCTATGGCAGTCGCGAAACCGCCGGTGAGAATCCGTTCCGGACCTGGAATGGCACGACATTCAACACGGAATGGACGGTTTCGCATGGATTGGCCGAGCGGACCGGGGCGCAGACGTTTGGTTTCCTGTATGGAACGAACGTGCTGCTGTCGGATATCGCTGCCGATCCGCGTCTGGTGATCATCAGCGTCATTCTGGGTATCCCGATTCCCGCCATACCCCGGGATACGTGGGCCTTCTACTACAACGCGCACCAATTCATTGAAGGCAATGAAGAAGGAGGCTGGGGGGTGTTCGCGCGGTGGGGCTTTTCGGACGGTGATCCCAACTTCGTCAAGCAGAATGCGGCGTTGGGCCTGGGGGGCGTCGGGCTGTTTCCGACTCGCCCCCTGGATCGCTGGGGACTGGGATTCTTTTTTGTCGACATGAGCAATGCCAGCCTGTTGAAAGGACTGCACATCACGGACGACTTCGGGGCGGAGACGTACTACAACATCGCGGTGTCCAAATCGTTCCATACGACATTGAACCTGCAGTTAATCGATTCGGCCCTCCCTCAGGCAGAATCCGTCTGCGTGTTGGGATTACGGGCCAACTACAGTTTTTAATATTTGCGGTGCGGCCCATCACACGGGCACCTTTTCACAGCGGCACGAACGGGAATTGTGAATGCAATTCAGCAACTGGCTACCGTTTAGGACCGGCGCAGCAATAACTGTCGTGGCCGACGCTGCTAGCGTCGGCGCGGCTGCTGACAGCATCCACCACGTACCGACAGTTATTGCTGCGCCGGTCCTTAGCTTCCTGGTGCTGGTACTGTCTCTTGGGTCGGCGGCGTTACACGCAGAACAAGTTGAGTCATCGGGGGGCGATCCCTCGACAGGATCGCCCCCGAGTCTGGCGGAACAGATTGAGGCTTCAGCTCCTGCCCTGGCGTCGCCAACTCCGAGCGGCGACTTCTGGTCGCGTTCGCAACTGACTGGTGACTGGGGCGGCTCGCGCGAGGGACTTGCCGACAATGGTTTAACTTTCTTCGGCGACATCACCCAGTACTATCAGGGTGTGACCACTGGTGGGCTGGCGAGAAAGTTCAAAAATGGCGGCCGCGGCGACTATCTGATCGACGTCGACTCCGGAAAAATCGGCCTGTGGGAGGGAGGTCACTTTGATCTCCGCGCTGAGACACGCCTGGGACAGGACTGCAATGGAATCGACGGTACGGTAGCACTTTCGAACTTTGCCATGGCACTTCCGCGGCCAAGTCAGAATGTCACGGCGCTTACCGGTGTACAATACACTCAGGATCTTTCAGAAAGCGTGTCCGTTTTCTTTGGCAAACTCAATCTTCTGGATGGGACACCGGCAGCGTATGCCCGAGGTCTGCGGTTGAACTATTTCTGGAACGCGGCGATGCAATTGAACCTGAGCCGATCCTACCTGCTTCCCAGTACACCGGGGGTTGGCTTCACCGTCCGGAATGAAGTCGAACCGGTATTCAATTTCTATCTACTGGATACGCACTACACTCCCACAACCATTGGATTGTCTACGTTGTTCGCGAACGGGATGCTTGCCTACGGCGAATACCGCCTGAGGACCAACTGGTGCGACCTGCCGGGCCACAGCGCGATTGGATTTCTTTATTCCACGGCCAGCCGAACGGCCCTGGATGCGAATCCTTACGAGTTGCTCCAGGCGATCCTCTCGGGGGCGCCACTTCCCACCAAGGATTGCGCCTGGACGGCAACCTATCGATTCGATCAGGTGTTGCACGTCGATGCGGAAGACCCCCGACGCAACTGGACCCTCAATAGCGACCTCGGCCTGACCGACGGGAATCCGAATCCGATTCGCTGGTTCGCCAATCTGTCTCTGGTGGGAGGCAGCCCAGTCCACGGTCGCGAGGACGACTCGATCGGCATCGGCTATTATCACCTCGGAGTCAGTAACCTGCCGATCTTGACGACCCACGGGTTTGGTGCCGAAAACGGGGTGGAACTGTTTTATAATGCGGCTGTCACACCTTGGTTCCACGTGACACCGGACGTCCAGATTCTTGATCCCGCTCAGCAACACAATGCCACCGCTCTGATTGTCGGCATCAGGGCCAGGCTATCGTTCTGATCCAGCCTCCCCTCGCTGACGGACGTTTGAAACGTCCCGGAATCCTGTCCCTGTAACGGGAGCAGTCGGCAAGGGTAGACGTCCACTGGTGATGGTGAAGACGACCTCTCTCTCGCAGAAGTCCGACGGCGCAAATGGCACGCTGGGTGAGTACTCTCGGGAACCGTGCTTTCCGAGGTAGTAATCGAACCCATTTAAACGGGCGACAGCTTGGCCCGAGGGGCGATGCAAACGGTACTTTGGGGATGCGTGAGGCACCTGCGAATTGAGACATGCAACAGCTCTCCGTTCAACGAGAAAGTGGTAATTGCCACTTTTCGGGAGGATTGAGCCGCTCCGTCCGTTTGCGACGCGTGAGCGTAAGTCACGCTCTCAGCAGGGCTTATGAAAGTGGACAGAGGCGGGATCGAACCGCCGACACCAGGATTTTCAGTCCTGTGCTCTACCAACTGAGCTATCTGTCCAAAAACTAGCAACGTGTCGCTCGGTCGGGAACGACCTGAATCCGAGCGATGTCGCTGCTGTGCAACAGGTTATAACAGACACCTCAAATGTTGGCAAGCGCGCAGAAATTGTCCGGGATCGATTCCGCTGCCTGAATTCGGTTCTAACGATCGTAGCGAGAAAAGCTTGGAATTCCTCACAAAAGCCGTTGTCCTCAGTTCCGAACCGCGACCATTGGCCGCAGTGCGGAACTTCCACAGTGGTTTTGTGTGACCGGCTTACAGAATCCCCAGGCCGAAGCCGTCGTCGCCGTCTGCCGTCGGGGTGCGTTGCGCGACGAAATTCTCGCGCATCCAGCTTGGATTCGCGTTGTGATGCGGGCCGCCGACATTAGCGGGGACTGCTTCCGCGGCATCCAGACGCAGGGTTGAGTCCGGGGCTGCGGCCACTGCCTCGCGGGGCTCGCGACGTGATTCCATCGGAATCACGATGTAGTCCGACAGGTCCTCGTAGCCCTCTTCGCCGTAGTCGTCGTAGGAGCAGACGTAGCCCGGTTGCTGGGCTTTGATCAGCTCTTCTTCGTAGGCGTGCAGGACCTTCGCCTGGATCATTTCTCGGCAGCGCGAGTTGATCGGATGGGCAATGTCGGCGTACAGCTTGGCGCGGCCGTCGTCGGCCTTGATGGCTCGCTCTTCCTGCAGGCGCGATCCGCAATGGTTGCAGAACTGCGAGCGAAGATGATTCTTGGAATGGCAGGTGTGACAGCGATCGGTCAGCTTGCGGCTGGGCATCGCGACAAACGAACCTTTTGAGCCCTCGATAATCTTCAAGTCGCGGATGACAAAGCAACTGTCAAACGTGATCGAACAGAAGGCCTGTAAGCGTTCCTGTTGATCTTCCATGAGCTTGATGCGAACTTCGGTGATTTCCACGACCGTTCTCCTTAGATGCGGGAATCCCAGGGTGCTGAGATCGACAATTCCACACGCCGCTCCAGTACGCACGAAACAGTCTTGTCAGCTCGCCCGGGAAATTCCCGGTCGAGCCAGCCTCTGGCAGCCTGTTGAAAAAGGTGTCTGGAACTTTGCCAACCGCACGGAATCGTGCGTTTTTTCAATGTTCGGAGAGTTCCAGACACCTTTTTCAACGGGCTGCTGAGGTATTTGCAGTTCTTATTAATGCCATCGTCGCGCCTGGTAAGCCGAGTGCAGCAAAGCACTCGCTGTCAGACGCAACTTTGCACGGCAAAGACCTGACCCGGATGGGTTGATCTTAAACGGCCCGCCAGTTGGCGAGCCTGTTGACTGTTGTGACAGAGACCGAAATAGCTGGTCCCACTACCGGACATGAGATGACCGAGGACCGGCAGACGCGTGAACCGATCTCGCAGTTGCGAAACCTGATCACATAACTTTTCCGCGGGAGCACCGAGCCGATTGAATAATTGCAAGCCGACTCGACCGAGGTCCCCGCATTGCAACGATCGGACCAATCCGCTGGACGAGATTGGAACTTGGGCTGGCTGGCAGTTCTGGAAAACCTGGGCTGTCGACAAACCCGCCGCAGGCTTCACGACCACAAAATGCAGGCTCGTCGTAAGGCGTATTGGTTCGATGATTTCGCCGCGTCCGCGGCAGATGGCTGCCGTTGTCGCCGCTAGAAAAAAAGGCACATCGCTGCCTAATCTGGCACCCAGTTCGGAGAGATCAGACAGAGACAGCCCCAGATTCCACAGGGAGTTCAAGCCCACCAGCGTTCCTGCAGCGTCGCTGGATCCGCCGGCCAATCCTGCGGCCAGGGGAATGCGTTTGAACAAATCGATGTCCACACCACGGGACACACCGGTCGTCCTGAGCAACAGACTGGCGGCCTGCAGCACCAGGTTGTCTGGTCCAGTGGGCAGCGAATCTGGAGTCGTATGGTGTTGCCGAGAGACACACCAATGATTGCAGAGGCCAAGATGCCCCGCGGGCGCTTGCGTAAAACGCAGCGTATCGAAGACGTTGATGGTCACCATCAATGTTTCGAGCTCGTGGTAGCCGTCCGGACGCTGGGCTGAAACCTCAAGCGACAAGTTCAGCTTGGCGGGGGTCGAGACCTCGCAGCAATCCGCGTGGAGTTTTCTCAGCATGGTCGTCACATCCTGTGAACGAGCCTCGCCGCTTGTCAGGGACTGATAGGCTGGATCGAGTTGGACTTGCCTTCAAAAATGGACCGCATGAGCGATGCAGGCGACAAGCAGCAGTCACTTACAGAGCTCAGCAGATCGCCACACTCTGAGCCAGTCGTAGTGACTGCTCAAATTGTGCCAAACGCAACCGTAATCAGTCTGTGCATTGAAAGGAACAACTGGCGGTAAGCGAATGTCCCACCAGAAACCTTGGTTCGAAATCCGACTTCCGTGCTGAGTCCAGAACTCACCCACGAAAATCTTCGATACCATCGCGAATCGTAATGCGAACGATTCAAGGAAGTCAATACCGGTCTCAAAAAGCGACATAACCACTTACTGTGTAATTGGCATCAATCAGAATTGATCTGTCCCGGTTTGTCGCTTAGACTGATGATGCAAGAAGTTACAGGTCATGGCATGGCCCAAGGTCACCAACGATGAGCGGTTCTGATCGGCAACTGGGGTGTCGCCAATTCAAGTCGACATTGCAGCACAATCGGCGCGAGTTTCTGCGAGCGGGCGTCCTGGGTGCCGGCGCGGCCTGGGGTCTGTCGTTGCCGCAATTGTTGCGGGCTGAAACTGCCGACTCGAAAGATCGACGCGAGACCTCGGTCATTATCCTCTGGATGCGCGGCGGCCCCAGTCACATTGATATGTGGGACATGAAGCCCGACGCTCCGGCGGAATATCGCGGCGAGTTCGATCCGGTCTCGACCAAGATCCCGGGTATTCAGCTCTGTGAGCATCTGCCGCGGACGGCTGCGTGCCTGGATCAGTGGTCCATCATCCGCAGCATGCATCACCGCAAAGAGGACGGGCTGGCCGATCATTCGTCGGGCGATCAGATCTGTTTCACCGGCTATCCATCGGCTCGCGATCCCAGCGGGAATATCTCGCCGAGTGTCGGGTCGATCGTGAAAAAGCAGGTCCAAACGCTGAACACCAGCCTGCCAGCATACGTCATGGTTCCCAGGATGGTCCCGGGGACCGACGCCGCGTATCTGGGTGCGGCTTATCGTCCGTTCGAGACATTGGCGGATCCCGGCAACAGCGACGCGAAATTCGAAGTCCCCAATCTGCGCTCCCCAGAAGGGATCTCGGTGGAACGATTGGGATCTCGCAAGGCTCTCCGGGCTGAGGTCGACCGCTTGCGCCGACAGGTGGATGGTTCGGGAATCATGGCGGCGATGGACGAATTCGATCGTCAGGCTTGGGAGATGGTCACCGGTGACCGGGCTCGAAAAGCGTTTGATTTCGCATCCGAACCCGCGTCAGTCCGGGAACGGTACGGCATCTTCCCGAATTACCGATCGACTCGAGTGTTCGCGGGTGGCGACGCCCCCAACTGGGGTCAGCGTGTGCTGCTGGCTCGCCGCCTGGTCGAAGCCGGCGTGCGATTGGTCACGGTCGATTGCCGCTGGTGGGATACGCATGAAGACAACTTCTGGTCGCTGAAGAACGAGTTCCTGCCGCGGTGGGATCTGGCCTATTCGGCATTGATCGAAGACTTAAAGCAGCGTGGCCTGCTGGAGCGAACACTGGTCGTGGCGTGGGGCGAAATGGGTCGCATGCCGCGAATCAATACGCGAGCCGGAACCGGTATGGCTGGCCGCGACCATTGGCCCAATGCGATGTCGGTCGCGATCGCCGGGGGGGGAGTGCAGGGAGGCCGCGTCGTGGGCTCAACCGATTCCAAGGGATCTGTCCCCAAGGACAACCCGAAGATCCCGCAAGATGTCCTGGCAACAATCTACCGGCATCTGGGCGTCGACACGAATCAGTCGTACCTGGATAATTCGGGGCGACCGCTGCAGGTGTTGCCGGCCGGCAAGCCGATTGATGAGCTGTTTTAGTTCGCCAGGCAATTCGGCAGTAATCCCATAAGTCCCATAAGTCCCATGTGTCCCATGTGTCCCATGTGTCCCATGTGTCCCATCAAATTCATGGGACTTATGGGACGAATGGGACATATGGGACTTATGAAAAAGGCTTTCGGTAACGGTTCTTTACCACAGTGGCCTGATGTAATACACCCACCAGGCAGCGACTTCGCGCAGCATGAAGTAGGGTAAATACCGCAGTTGATAAATGCGTTGCGCGGGCACGGTGTAAACTTCCGACCCGTGGCGGTGAAAGGCGAGTTTGATGCGCGGCAGGTGGAAGAACTGACTCACCGCGAGGATCCGGTTCCACTTGTGCTGGCGAGCCAGCTGCAGTGTATTCTCGGCAGTCAGGTCGGTATCCCAGCCGTCAGGATCGAGCGTGATCGCGGCTGCCGGAACGCCCAATTCCACGGCGCGGTTGCGCATCGCGACCGTCTCGTGAATCTCACCGACTCCCGGCCCGCCGGAGAACAAGATGTGCGGTGCCAACCCGCTGTGATAGAGATCAACGCCGGTGCGAACTCGTTCTTCCAACGCGCTCGACAATCTGCCGTCGGGAAAGACCTTGGCCCCGAAGACCACAATGACGTCGGCCGGACGTCGATAGTCGGTCTTCCCGAAGCACAGCATTTGAGCAAGCGGAAAGAGAAATCCAGACGCGAGCACGATGACGGCGACACAGCCATAATATGCCCGGAGAGAGGGTTGCTCGGAAGTCGAGCGCGGCCACCAAATCCCTCCGATCACGAGGAGCAGGCAGCCCGCGACGAACGCCGAAAATGGGACCGGGAAAGGCGCATGAATTGCGCCGCTGGATACTAATCGATAATACGTGGCGATGTTCCAAACACTCGCCGCGGCCAGCAGACTGAAGGTTGCGGTCAGGAGGACGCGGTGCGCGAGCGGCAGTCGCTGATGACTCGCAAACCAGACGAGGCAACCTGCCGACCACCCGAGCAGCAGAGTGTCCAGAAAACGCCATTCGCCGGGGAGATTGATCCACCACAGGTTGGCATCGAAACCTGCCGTCCGGAGTTCTCCCACGAGGTTCAACAGCGCAAACAATCCCAGGAACAAGGCGACTCCGCGAGGGACCGCCAGGGCGAAAGTCCGCCAGGGGAGGATACGCGAGATCATCCATCGATCCTTGACTGGGAATAGAGTTTTCACTAATCGATTGCACTGTATGAGGGTATGAGGGTATGAGGGTATGAGGGTAAAGATTGGTTTCAACCCCGGTGTGTTTTGAGATCAGCCCGTCTCCTACTCCGTCACTCCGTCACTCCGTCACTCTCACACTCTCACACCGATTTCGCAGCGCAGATCTTCAGATCAACTCTTTGATCGGGTCACCATTGTTCAGGATGGAGATCGGGCGACCGGCGAAATCCGGGAAGGAGGCGTTGCGGTCGATGCCCAGATGGTGATAGATCGTGGCCAGCATGTCAAAGGGAGTGTACGGGCTGGCGGTGGGGAATTCGGCTTTGGAGTTCGTGGCCCCGACGACTTGTCCCATCTTCAAGCCCCCGCCGGAGAAGAGGGCTGTGTAGGCTTGGGGCCAATGGTCGCGACCGGTCCCCATGGAGTTGTGACTGATGCGCGGCGTGCGACCGAATTCGCCCACGACGAGCACCAGAATCCGCCGGTCCAGTGAGCGGGCGAAGATGTCTTCGATCAGCGCCGATAGGGCCTGATCCAGATACGGAAGTCGCCGAGCCATAAAGTCGGCGAAGTGGCCGGGGCGGCCGGCATTGCCTATATGGTCGTCCCAGTTCGTATATTCGGGGCCGGTGATCGGGTCGTCGAGAAACATCGTCACGACAGCGGTGCCGGCCTCGGCAAGCCGCCGTGCCAGCAGGCATCCCTGCCCCCAGCGATGGTTGCCGTAACGTTCGCGGAGCGTCGCCGCTTCTCGTGACAGATCGAACGCGTCTGCAACTTCCGGGCTCCCGAGCATCTGAAAGGCGACTGACCGAAACTCGTCCATTGCGGCGACTGATCCGCGCTGGTCCATCCCCGCTCGGAAGCGATCAAATTGTTGAAGCAGTCCGCGACGGTTGGTGAGACCTTCTCCTGACAGTCCGGCCACCCGCTTCAGGTGCGGGACCGAGAATCCGCTAGCTGTCGGATGACCGATCTCAAAGGCACTGTGACTGAGACCAAGATAGGTCGGGGTCGTCATGTACGGCCGGCCGGGAATGGCCACGTACGGCGGCATCGAACGCTGGCTGTAACCGCGGACTTTGCTGGCAATCGACCCATAGTCGGGATGTTCGCTGGTCGAACGTGAAGTCGGGTCGAGCTTGCTGGGCCGTTTTCCGGTCAGAACGATGATTCCGCCGTCGCTATGGATCCCGATGTCGTGATGCAGTGACCGCACCAGCGAGAATTTATCGGCCAGCTTGGCCTGCAGCGGGAACAGTTCGCAGATCTCCATCCCGGGAACATTGGTCGGAATGGGTTGAAAGAGGCTGCGGTATTCGGTGGGGGCCTGGGGTTTGAGGTCGTATGTTTCGAGCTGCGACGGCCCGCCGTGCAGATAGAGCATGATCACCGACGTATCAAGCTGCGATGTCCCGGCGGCAGCCCGACCGGCGAGCACCTGCGGCAACGTCAGGCCGCCCAGCGCGAGCGCCCCTGCTTGCAGGAAGTCTCGACGCTGCAGCGGACCGGTGCAGGAAATCGACTTCAAGGGGAGGCTCTCTGGAGGAGGGTCGGTGGGCGGATACGACACCCCAGATATAAACGGTTATTTATTGGTTGTCAATTGAATCTTTTTGATCGTGATGAGCGAGGAATGGGACTTATGGGACACATGGGACGGATGGGACTTATGAATTCTATCGGGTTCGCCTGGGTGGTTTGACGATCTTGCTGGTGGAGACGGGCCTGTCGGAACCGGCGTCCTTGGTGGGACGCACTTTGTAGTTGCCGCGGGCTTCGTCGTAGTCCAATTCGATCAGGCCCATTTCTTCGATGTCTTCCAACAGGTCTGAGAAGCTGTGGTAGCCGAAATAGCCCTCGCTGAAGCCGGGGAAGACGCGGCGAATGGCTTGTTTGAGCAATGAGCCCCACAGCGGGTCGTAATCCTGCTCGACCGAATGCAGCACTTCCAGAACCTGGTCGATGGCTTGCTGCTTCTTGTCTTCCTTGGCGGGACCGACGCCGACCTTCGGCGGGACATGGGTGGCCTGCGTCTTCTTGGCCACCCGGATCAGGTCGTCGTAGTAGATGAACTCGTCGCAGTTCCCGATCAACAGGTCGGAAGTCGAACTCTTGACGCCACAGCCGACGACTCGCTTGTTGTTCTCTTTGAGCTTGGAAACCAGCGGAGAAAAATCGCTGTCACCGGAGATCAGGGCGAACATGTCGATGTGCTGCTTCGAATAACACAGATCCAGAGCGTCGACGACCATGCGGATGTCGGCACTGTTCTTGCCGCTCATCTTGCTCTGCGGGATGTCGATCAGCTCGATCCCCTGCGTGTGGAATTCGCGGACGGAATCTTCGTAGTTCCGCCAATCGCAATACGCTCGTTTGTAGACGATGCGTCCCTTTTCCAGCAGGCGTTTTAGAACGAGCGGAATTTGAAACCGTCCGCTCTGCATGTGTCGCACCCCGATTGCCAGGTTCTCGAAGTCAATAAATACGGCAATCAACGGCTCGTCAGACATGGGATTTCCCGTGTGTCACTGAAGTTCAATTGGAATCGAATGCCATAGAGCAGAACGGGGAGGCGATGGCACTTCGCCACAGGTCACGTAATCGTAACCGATCGCAGTCCAGAATCGAAGTTGACACGCCATTCTGACCGTGGGCTAGGCTTCCAGCCTGTCATCCTGATTCTTGATTGACAGGCTGGAAGCCTATCCCACGGGGGGCTACCCAACAATCCACAGGTAGATGACGAACAGGCACAGCAGGAACCCCATCACAAACCACCACGGTTTTGCCGGAGCCGGAGCGTCTTCGTCCGAGATGTACCGCTCGCAGTACGGACAACGCTCGGCGTCTTCGTGAATTTCACGTCGACAATACGGACACGGAACCGAGTAGTCGTCGGCATCCTCGTCATCCCATGAAGACGGTTCGTCATCCCCGTCGTCGTCATCCATTTCGCGTGGTGTCATCTGAGATTCCCGGCGATCGACGTTAATGACTGTTAACGCTTACTGGTGCCATTTCGAGGAATAGACATCGCGTCAGTAAAGGGCGCACCGAGCACCAAGACGATTTGTCGATTTCAGCCGAAGCGGCTCAACGCATACGGTTCCGCGTGAATTGAAGTTGGCCGGCCGTCGATCATCTCGGCAATCATCAGACCGGTGGCCGGCGACATGGAGACTCCCAGCATGTTATGTCCGGCGGCAATCCAGACGTTCCGCCGACCGGGGCTTCTCCCAATGATGGGCACGCTGTCATAGGTCATGGGACGCCAGCCGCACCACTCTTCTTCCACCGCCTGAGTCGGGGATTCTTGTAAGTAATGACTGGCCCCTTCACGCAAATAATTCAGCCTGCGGCGATCAAGCGTGGAGTCGTAACCGGCGAACTCCATGGTCGATCCCAACCGGTAACCAGCTTGAAAGGGAGTGACCGCGACGCGGTGTTCTTCAAACATCATCGGATAAGTGGGACACTGCACCGGCCGGGACAGGGTGATGGAATAGCCCTTCCCCGGTTGAATGGGAACCTTGCAGCCCAGTTCGCGATTGAGCTGCGGGGTCCAGGCCCCGGTGGCGATCACAAAAGCGTCGGCCGGGATGTCGCCATCCGAGGTGCCCAGGGCGACCGTCCGATTTGGATCCTGAATCAGACGCTCAACGACGCATTTGTCGCGAATCGTTACGCCCTTCGCCAGCAGAATCGAGCGCCACGACGACATCAGCTTGTCGGGTCGCAAATGAGCGTCATCCGGATACAGGAAACCTCCCGCCAGGCCCGCTTTGAGCGTCGGTTCGAGCTGCTTCAGGCCGGCACCATCGAAGCGTTCGACGGCCAGACCGAACTGCTCGTGCAGCAGTTTGGCGGTCTCGGCATGATGTTCGAGCCCGGCGAGCGACTGGAAGGCGAATAGGAGCCCGCGCGTTTCCCAATCACACTGAAACGGCTCGGCGGCAAACAGCTCGTCGAAGAGACGTCGCGACGATTTGAGCATTTCGTGAATGGGTCCCGCGTTGCGGAGCATGTGGCCGGTGCTGCAGCGCCGGCCAAATTGCAGCAACCACCACCACAGCGTGGGATCAAGGCGCGGCTTGATACGAAAGGGAGCGGTCGGACTAAAGAGCGATCGCAGGGCAGTCCCGATCGCCCCCGGCGTCGTCAACGGCAGCAGATGGCTGGGACTGATGAACCCACAATTCCCATGCGAACAGCCGCGACCGAACTCGTTGCGGTCGACGATCGTGACGTGCCGGCCATCCCGCGCCAGGTAGTAAGCACACGCGGCCCCGATCACTCCGCCACCCACGATCACCACACGGTCGTGCCGGTTGCCAGTTGAGGATGCTTCGGAAATCACAATCTTGCCTTCTCAAAACGCCTGAACTACCTGGTGGGCCCAAACCCATTTCCTGCCTCGTCACGTGCAATTGTCGGACTGGTTGCTGTCGAACTCAATCCAACACTGTCAGGCCCGATACTTTTGGGTATCTGGTGCCTTTAGAGATGCCGCAAAGCACGCAATCTAACAGAACTTAATCAAGCGTCCAGACCCTCCTTGATGGGATAAGTGTTAACTGCAGTTAACACTTCAGACAAACGCGTTAACAAATGGAAACACCAAGCAAGACAAATCGGCAAAAATCCTTGAAAAGTCAGTAAGTTTTCCTTGAGAAGGGTCGTCAGACAACTTATAACCGGTCTCGTTGAACTCGTCGCTGGCGAATGAAATGTTGATCTGGATGTTCCTCTGGCGTTTGGCCTCTTCGCTATACGCGTTGTGCAACCCAGGATGTATCGGATCTTCTCCAAGTGTTCGTGAAGTGAGAGAGATGAAGTATTGCGTACTGTGGTGCGCCGTTCTGTCGGGCCGATAGACCTCATTCTCTTTCTCACGTAGGTCGCCAGCCGGTTCACGTGTCTGCCGGGCCAAACTTTAACTGACGGCAAGTTGCGGGGCGAGTGCGCCCGCAGTGCGACATCGTTCGGTGTGATCACGCGCACCGAGGGCTCGATGACGCTTGTTTTCGCAGAGGGGACCACCCTGAAGGTGGCCTCACGTCCGCTGCTTTGGAATCCCCAGGCAGTGGCGATCCGCATGAGCGGTGACGGAAGCCAGTGACTATTCCCACGGAAAACAGTCTGGTCACAGAGCACCACGCTGTTGTATCGCCGCACGTCCACTAATAAGTTGGCGGGCGGCACGAGCTGAAACTCCCACCAACCCAAAACCTTCGGACGCGGATCGAGATCGTTTTCCATTCTCTTTTTTATTGAATGGACACTTCTTGAATTCGCTCCCCAGTTACAGAGATCAAAAACTATGCGTCTGACACCCTGGCTATCGGCATTTGGGAATTTTGGATTCACTCGACGCCCCGCGCGTCGCGTCAAAAATCGGGGAATTCGTCAAGCGGCGAGCAGCCTCGAACAGTTGGAAGACCGCGCGTTGCTGACCACCCTGCACGTCGCTCTTACCGGTGACGATGCCGCCGCGGCACTCGACAATTCACTGTCGTTCCGCACTATCCAGGCCGCGATCACCGCCGCCGCGTTGACGGCTGACGGCGCGGACGAAATCCTGGTCGCCGCCGGAACGTACACCGATCCGGCATTGGACGGAAAACTCTCGATTCCGGACGATGCGGAACTCACCAATCTGGTGATTTCCGGGGGCTGGAACGCCGGCTTTACGACTCGCGTACCGCAGTCGACGATCTACATTCCCAGCATTGCCGCCCAGACTCCGCTGACGGGCGCTGATGGCGATATCGATGTTGCCGATGCGAATACGACCATTGATGGAATTTATTTCGTCTTCGACGGGAGCCTGGGTGGAACCGGTAGTACACGCGTCAGCGGCGGCATCGTCGTAGAAGCCACCGGCGTCAAGATTAACGACAATACGATTGAAGTCGGTGGGGCCGGGGGAGGCTTGGGACGTGCGACGGGCATTCAAACAGCCTCCAACGACACGACCGGACTGGAAATCACTGGCAATACGATTACGGCCGCCGGGGCGAACCTGGCTCAGGGGATCTTCCTGAATCCCGGGATCTCGACCAGCACTCTGATTGATGGCAACACGATCTCGGGGACCAGTCTGGCCAACATGATCACGGTCAAGGAGCGTGGCAACGTCACGATCTCGAATAATTCGTTGTTGCGAACGAGCGCCACGGCGACATTCTTCAACGCCATCGTGGTGCGGACCGGAGACAGTGTTACTCCCATCACCAATGTGGTGATCAGCGGGAATACCATCGATGGTGACGGAGACGGTGTTGGCGGAAACGCCGGGACAGGCGTGGGAATCCAGATTGGCGAACAGACCGCCACTGGCGTTCAAGATATCGTCGGAATCGTCGTCAACAACAATCTCATTCAGAACCACACGTTTGGCATTGTCATCGGCAACTACGGTAACCAGCCGAACGACATCAGCGCCGCCATCAATTACAACTCGCTGACAGGAAATGCGTCGGCCGCGCTCTTTCGCAGCACGCTCGGTGCGGGCAGCACGACGGTCGATGCCAGTCGCAACTGGTGGGGCGACATTTCGGGCCCCACGGTCGGCACCAATCCTGGCGGTCTCGGCCAGACGATCACGGATGCCACGGGAATCACCTTCGCACCGTGGCTGATCTACAGCCCCGATAGCGTGCCTGGCACGGTTGGCGTGCAACTGCCCGCCACCGTCACGGCGACTTCCAGTGGCGATGTGAGTGCAGCCGACAACGACTTCACGCGCCTGCAGAATGCGGTCGGGGCTTTGGCTACCGGGCAGACCCTGGATATTCAAGGAGTCTTCGACTGGACGCAGACGAATTCCAGCGCGGCCTATCTTGCGAGCACCAATACCAGTGCCTCCAATGATATCCGCGGCGTGGAAGTTCCCGACGATGTCGCCGACCTGACGATCACCAGTACGGGTTCCACCGCGCAGATTATTGGTCAAGGCGACTTGTTGGCCGGGGCTGCCTTTGATGCATTCCTGTTCGCTGACGACAGTCTGACGGCAGTGGGCAACACCAATCTGACCATCGAAAATCTGGACCTCGATGATTTTGAGGCTGGCGTCGTTCTGGGCTGGAATGGCACCGGCATCTTTGATGGGACTGTCATTCAAAACAACGACATCACGCTGGGCGGCGATGAAGAGGGAACGCAGAACATCGCGATTTATCTCACGGCGGGAATGAATCAACACGTGACGGGCAACACCGTGACGTTCCAGGCCGATGGAACCAATGCCAGCGGCGCGCGCTCCTTCGGCTTTCAGAATTCGACAACGGGCGGCACGCTGTATGACGGCCTGCTGATCGACAACAATACTTTCCAGATCGGCGCAACGACGACCGGCGAGACGATTTACGGCGTCCGTGAAAACAGCCATAGCGACGACGATAGTGCGGATATCTCAATCACGAACAACCAGTTCCTTGGGATTCAGGGCACAGATGACCTCGACAATGCATTGATGTTGACCTCGCAGACCGCTGGCCTGGTGATTGACGGCAATACGTTTACTGATGTGGATAATGTTTTCTTCTCTCGCGACGGATCGAGTGGCACCACCGCGGGTGATGAGTTCACGTTTACGAATAATGTGCTGACTCGAGTTGGTGGTGCGGACGGGGTGTTCCTGAAGAATGTCACGACCGACAACATCACGACCGTCATCAACTGGAACATCAATAATACGGTTGATGGCTTCACCGGTGTTCGCGGATTGAATGAATTGTCCGTGCAGGCGACCGGCGCCAGCCGGCCTCTGACAGGTGCCTCTGACCTCGACAGCGTGAATGCCATCGGAGTCGTAACAACCGCATTTGTGGACGACAACTTCCCGGCAACTGGCCGGTTTACCGATCCGGATGGAGTCGGTACTGGCCTGGGGCCTGTGGCTGTGGGTTTCAACACGTTTGACACCATTTCAGCCGGCATCGCCGCGACTGCTGCGGGCGGTACGGTGGCGGTGTTCGAAGGGACGTATAACGAGTCCCCGACCCTGTCGAATAATCTCACATTGTTGCTGGGGGGAGACGTCGTTGTCGATTCGCTCGACAGCGATGTGGGCACGACGATCGATCTGCAATCCTTCACTTTAACTCTGGGCAACAATCTCGGTGACAATACCCTGGCGGGTGTCGTTCAGGGTGTTGGCGGTAGCCTGGTGAAGACGGGGACTGACACCCTCACGTTGACGGGTATCAACACCTATACCGGCACCACTACCGTGAATGACGGAGTCTTGCTCGTCGATGGATCGATCACCTCGGCGACCACTGTGAACAGTGGCGCCACGCTGGGTGGCGACGGCACGGTCGATGAGGCAGTCACAGTCGCCAGCGGCGGAACTCTCGCCCCGGGAAATGGTCCTGGAACGCTGAGCACAGACGATCTCGATTTGGCGGCAGGTTCGACATTTGATGTGGAAGTGAACGGCACCGGCGTAGATGCTGACAGTGTGGTCGTCACGGGAACTGTCGATGTCACCGGAGCGACATTGAATGCGACCGGGACCATTACCTCGTTCCCCGGGCAGGTCATCACGCTGATCGACAACGATGACATCGATGCGGTGGTCGGCACGTTTGCCGGATTGATTGAAGGAGACACCGTTACAATCAACGGCGTGGACTTCACGATTTCGTATGCGGGCGGAACCAACAATAACGATGTGACGCTAACGGAAACGACTGCGATTTTCACGATCGACGACGTCACTGTCGACGAGGCAGATGGGACGCTGAACTTTACCGTCAATCTCGATAAGGCACTTGATATCCCGGTGACCGTGACCGTGACCTTCGCGGATAACACCGCGACTGGTGGTGGTATTGACTACACGAGCACTCCTCAGCAGGTGACGTTCCTGGCCGGCGAGACGACGCACACGGTGAGTGTCCCGATTAACGACGACGATTTCGCCGAAGCCACCGAAAACTTCTTCGCCTCGCTGAGCACCACTACCGTCCTGGGTGGCCGGGTCGTCGATTTCAGCGACACGGGCATCGGTACGATCACCGACAACGATTTGGTGACCGTGTCGATTGCGGCCCTCGCCGATGGCGCTGAATCCAATACGCCGACCAATGGGACTTTCCGAATCACACTGTCGGGTCCCAGCGCGACTGATACCGTGGTCAGCTACACCGTGAGTGGCACGGCGACGGAAGGCAGCGACTATACCACATTGACGGGATCAGTCACGATTCCAGCCGGTTCGCTGGCGGCCGACATCACTGTCGCGGTGCTCAATGACGCGGCTGCTGAAGACACCGAAACAGTGATCGTGACCCTCACCGGGATCACCTCGGGTGATGCCGACATCACATTGGATCCGATTGTCGCCAATCAGTCGGCGACAATCGATATTACGGATGATGACAATCTGGTCATCACGAGCGGTGGGGCCGCCAGCGTTGCTGAGGGAACCCCCGCCAGTACTGTCATTATCAATGTCGATACGAACGATGTCCAGGGGCACTCGGTCACATATGCACTGTCGGGGCCGGATCAGGCCTTGTTCACGATCGACCCGGCGACGGGTGAAGTGCGGTTCAATGCCAGCCCCGACTTTGAGACTCCGCTCGATCAGGGTGCGGACAATGTTTACCACGTCACCGTAACGGCAACTGCCGACTTTGTTCCAGTAAAGGTGGCGACACAGGATCTGATCATCACGGTCACCGATGCCAACGACAATCCGCCCGTGATCACTTCGGTGATTACAGACGCCACGGTTCCCGAGAACACCGCCGCCGGAACGACGGTGCTGGATATCGATGCGACTGATGCCGATCAACCCGCCCAGACGCTGACCTACAGCTTGACGGGTCCGGATGCGGGATTATTCGCGATCAACTCGGTTGGGCAGATCAGTTTCCAGGCGAGCCCCAATTACGAGAATCCTCTCGATCAGGGAGCTAACAATGTCTACAACATCTCGGTCAACGTGACCGACAGCGGAGCCCCGACCTCGACGACAACTCAGGATCTGACCGTGACTGTCACGCCGGTGAATGAGACGGCCCCGGTAATTACCTCGGTGATCACCTCGGCCACGGTGCCGGAAAACACGTCGACTGCGACCGTGTTGTTGAATATTGACGCGACCGATGCGGATCTTCCAGCCACGACCTTGACCTACACTCTGACGGGTCCTGATGCCGCGTTGTTTGCGATCAATGCGGCTGGCGAAGTCACCTTTGTGGCCAGTCCTGACTTCGAGACCCCGCTCGATCAAGGGGCCAATCATGTCTACAACTTCACAGTCAATGTGTCTGACAATGACTCACCGAATTTGACGACCACTCAGGCACTGACCGTCACCGTGACAGCGGTGAACGACAATGCCCCCGTCATTACCTCGGTGATCACTTCCGCCACGGTACCTGAAAACACCTCGGTGGGAACCGTCTTGCTGGACATCAATGCGACTGATGCCGACATCCCGGCTCAGACGCTGACCTACAGTCTGACGGGTCCGGACTCCGCGTTGTTTGCGATCAACGCGGCTGGTGAAGTGCGATTCGTCGCCAGCCCCGACTACGATAATCCGCTCGACCAGGGTGGCAACAATGTCTACAACGTGACAGTCAATGTGACCGACAGTGGTTCACCGACGCTGACGACAACTCAGGATCTGACCGTCACGGTCACTCCGGTCGACGACAGTGCCCCAGTGATTACTTCTGCACCCTCGGCCAACATTCCTGAGAACACACCCGCTTCGACGGTGGTGTTGGATGTGAATGCGACGGACGCAGACGTGCCGTCCCAGAACTTGACCTACACGCTGTCCGGAATTGATGCGGGCGATTTCTCGATCAATCCGGCAACCGGGGAAATCAGGTTCCTGGTCAGTCCTGACTTCGAGCATCCGCTCGATGACGGAGTTAACAACGTCTACAACGTCACCGTGACAGTCACGGACAGCGGCTCGCCGACGTCCTCGACGGCACAGAATTTGACGATCACGGTCACGGCCGTGAACGATAATACTCCGGTGATCACCTCGTCGGCAACGGCGTCGGTTGCTGAGAACACACCAATTTCCGCGGTGATTATCAATGTGGATGCGACAGACAGCGATATTCCGCCCCAGACCCTGACTTACTCTCTGTCTGGTCCGGATGCTGCCCGCTTTGCCATCAACATCACGACTGGGGAAATCACCTTCCTGGTGAGCCCTGATTACGAGAACCCGACTGATGTGGGGTCGAATAATGTTTACAACGTGACAGTCACGGTGACCGACAATGGAGTCCAGGCGAACTCCGCCACGCAAGATCTGACGATTACGGTCACGCCGGTGAATGACAATGGTCCGGTCTTCGTGGATGCTTCGCCGACCTTCTCAATTCCTGAGAATTCGCCGGTGGGAACAGTGGTCGGTAGCGTCACCGCGACGGATTCCGATTCGCCACCCAACTCGTTGACGTATTCGATCATCGGTGGCAATTCGAGCGGAGCGTTCGCGATCAATCCCAATACGGGTGAGATCACGGTCGCGGGTGCATTCCCCATATTGCAATTGGCATAAAAAGTGTACCCTTCATCGGCGGGGGAAATGGTCGATATTTCTGGAATTGGGGTAAGGTGTGGAGGCTAGGTCATGGAAGACCGCATGCGACAACGGATTTTGGAGTTCACGGAGCGG